>JADFYB010000046.1:0-14222 GCA_015233245.1 Nitrospirota bacterium
ACATCGTTTAAATTATAATCCTCCAGCAGTGTGTTTGCTATCTCCTGTACGCCTTTCATAAGCACTGCTTCAGGGTTGTCGTCAATAACGTCGTCAGAGTCTCCAGGCTGTATCTCAAGAAGGTGTATACCGCCAATGTCTTCATATTGTTTTTGAGGAATAATAACCTCTTCAGGATAAGAAATGCTGCTACCCATGTGCGTAAGATAGAAAGAAAGTCTCTTTAAAAACCTGCTGTCATTTATGCCAAATTTAAAGTTTTTAGCGTAATCAAGGGTCTCTTTAAAAGACGATTCAAGAATTGTTATGACATCTTCTTCTTTTAAGTCGATACATCCTTTATAACTTGTGAGAAGTGCAGTAACAGAACGTGCCCAGACCTCCGGTGTCTGATTTGTTCTGTAAGTTATATTGCATATCTTGCTGGAAAAGCCCGTTAAGCAACGCAGCTTATCCAGTTGAGTAAGAACACTGTGTTGTGTTTGTGTTGTGGTGTCCATACAATATATTATGTCTGTTGAAAAATGCCAGCTTTTTGCTATATAAGCGCCAATTTTCTCAAATGTAGTTCCTAATACAGAGAGCACTGCTGCGTCCTCTGAGGAAGGATCTTTCGCCAGTAGATCTTTTATTTTAAGAAATTCTTCAGGTAAGTAGAAAATTGCGAGTAGTTTACCAAGGTCGTGGAAGAAGGCACAAAGAAAGGCTGCTTCAACATCCTCCACTGCTGTTTGTTTAGCCACCTCTCTGGCTATTATTGCTGTCATAAAAGACATAACCATCCCCTCACGTAAATCATTTGCTATCCCTTTACTACTTACATGCTCAAACAACATCAGTGACAGTGCTGCGTTTCTTACCTGATTAAAGCCCAATACATATACGGCCCTAGAGATTGTATTGATTTTCCCCTCAAGTTGATACTTAATGTAGAACACTGTATTAACCATTTTAAGCAGTTTATTTGAGAGAGCATAATCGTTGAGGATGGTGTTGGCAAGTTCTGTTACAGAAACATCACTCTCCGAGGATGTCTGTTTATTAACCAGTGCCACAGTGCGTCCCATTGCTGGAAAGTCACTATTAGAGAGTATCTTACTGCTTAACTTCTCAATTATCGGGATTTTTTTATCCATACTTTTATATCACTCGCCTGTCTGAAATTTTAACATTATTTAATTAAAAAATTCATATTGTCAAGTCTGTCAAATTTGTTGTAAGCTAACATTAATAATGGCAGTTTTGATATGGCATTAACTCTCATGGATGTAAGCGTTGTAATTCCAACTATAAATGCAGCAGGGTTAATTGGAAAGGCAGCCGCCTCGTGTTTTAACCAAAAATATGAAGATGGAACACCAATAAGCACCGAGGTAATTGTAATAGACTCCTCATCGTCAGACAATACGGTTGAAATTGCAAACTCTTCAGGCTGCAAAACTATTGTAATCCCTGTCAACGAATTTAATCATGGAGGCAGCCGTAACCGTGCTGCATCAATAGCCTCTGGCAGAGTCCTCGTGTTTATGACTCAGGATGCCTTGCCTGTTAACGACACGCTTTTCTCAGCCTTATTAAAACCACTCACTGACCCCCTTACAGCTGCCGCTTTTGCCAGACAGGTTCCCAAAAAAAATGCGAATCCGGTTGAGCGCTTTAGCAGAACGTTTAACTACCCTGACATAGGAATGGTTAAAAGTAAAGATGTCATAGGGTTACTTGGTATCAAGACATTTTTCTTTTCAAACGTTTGCTCGGCCATCAAACGTGAGGCATTTACAGAGGCGGGTGGTTTTCCATCGGTCATCATGAATGAGGATATGATGATGTCATCTAAACTGATTTTTTCCGGCTATAAAGTCGTCTATGAGCCAAGCGCTCTTGTGTATCACTCCCATAATTTCTCGCTGATTCAACAGCTTAAGCGGCACTTTGATATTGGAGTCTCATTAAAGGAAAATAAAATGCTTAACTACGTACGCCCTGATGGTGAAGGACTGAGGTATTTCATGACAGGCATCAGACATTTCCTTAATGATGATACTCAACTACCATCTTACAAGTTTTTATGGCTTATGTACTTTGTGCTACAGACAGTGTTCAGATTCATCGGATACACAGCTGGCACGCACTACGAAAAAATGTCAAAACCACTGAGAAAACACCTGAGCACTCACCCGTCATATTTTGAGTAATAATGAATATTATCTTTATAGACTAAGCCTGGTATTAAACAAAAACCCTTTTATAAATATGGTCTATATGCTGAAAATATTCATTTAATTCAAACAGTTTGTCAAGCTTCTCATCAGAAAGTACAGTTTTTATATCGTTGTCATCTTTGAGGAGCTTCTTAAAATCAATCCCCTCCTCCCAGCTTTTCATGGCGTTTCTCTGTACAAGCTCGTAGGATTTCTCACGAGTGAGTCCACCCTCTGTAAGAGCCAGAAGCACCTTTTGGGAATTAAACAAGCCATGGCTTTTGTTTAGGTTTTTCTTCATAACCTCAGGATATACGTTAAGTCCGCTCATTATACTTTTTAATCTGTTTAACATGTAGTTTACCAAAATGGTGCTATCTGGTATTATGACTCGCTCAACAGAGGAGTGGCTTATGTCTCTTTCGTGCCACAAAGCGACATTTTCCAGCGCAGCAATGGCATTAGACCTGACAATACGCGCTAGCCCTGAGAGATTTTCACTCCCTATCGGGTTTCTCTTATGAGGCATTGCAGAGGATCCCTTCTGACCCTTACTAAAAGGCTCTTCAGCCTCCCCAACCTCAGTTCTTTGGAGATGACGTATCTCAACCGCTATCTTTTCCACCGTTGCTGCCACTATCGCAAGGGTTGACATGTAATGGGCGTACCTGTCCCTTTGAACAATCTGTGTGGCAACAGGTTCTGGTGTCAACCCAAGTTTATTTAAAACCATTTCCTCTATCTTTGGCGGTATAGAGGAAAATGTCCCGACAGCACCGGAAAGTTTACCAACAGAGATTGTTTCCTTTGCTTGTTCCATCCTTTGCAGGTTTCTTTTCATTTCCTCATACCAAAGGGCAAATTTAAGTCCAAACACCATTGGTTCGGCGTGAATCCCATGGCTTCTGCCAATACACACAGTGTCCTTATGCTGGAACGCCTGTTCCTTAAGAACGACTGACAAAGCCTTTATGTCATTTATGATTATGTTGGCTGCATCAATCATTAAAAGAGCGTTAGCAGTGTCTAAAATGTCCGATGATGTTAGTCCCTTATGAATATATCTTGACTCAGGCCCCACAAACTCGGCTAACGACGTTAAAAACGCAATAACATCATGCTTTACCTGAAGTTCTATTTCATCTATCCTCTCTGGATCAAAACCAGCCTTTTCTTTAATAATTTTAAGGGCTTCTTTCGGAATTTCCTCTGCTTCAGCCCATGCCTCACACACGGCAAGCTCTACCTGCAACCACTTTTCATACTTCGCTTCAAGCGCCCACAGTTTCCCCATCTCCTGTTTTGTATATCGTGGTATCATCTTTCTGTAACACTCCTCATTATTTTAAAGTAATATTGTATTCTATATTTTGAATCTTTTGCAAATTAAAGTTTTTTAACCTACATACGGAAACTATTACAAAAACATCGATAAATTAATTATAATAAGTTTTGCAGGATAAGACAAACAGCACGCATGAGGAGACTTTCATAATGGGATTAAACACTAAAGATGTTTTAAAAACTACAATGTCTCAGGATGATCCATATGATCTAAATTTTACATCTGCCAAGGCTCAAATGAAAGTCCTTGTCATTAACTGCGGCAGCTCGTCGCTTAAATATTCACTGTTTAATGTGCCTGAGAGCCGTCCGCTTTTTGAGGGTTTGATTGAAAAAATAGGCTCAGCTACGCCACTCCATAAGATTACAACAGCCGGAGGGAGCAAAGAGTTACCGTGTGATGTAAAAGATATTGCTGAGGCGTTTCAGAAAATGGAACATGCCCTTATCAGTGATGAGTTCGGCGCTCTGAAATCCTTAAATGAAATACAGGCTGCTGGACACAGAGTGGTTCATGGCGGGGACAGGTTTTCAGCCTCCATTGTTATAGACAAACAGGTTAAAGATTCCATAAGGGACTGCAGTGTGTTTGCCCCCTTACATAATCCTTACAATCTTGCGGGAATAGAGGAGATGGAAAAACTCCTTCCCACTGTTCCCTGCGTTGCTGTATTTGATACAGCATTTCACCAAAGCATGGCTGAGCATGTTTACAGGTATGCTCTGCCGTACGCGTTATGTAATGAAAAACACATAAGGCGATATGGTTTTCACGGTACAAACCACAAGTATGTTTCACTTGAGGCGGCTATGTATTTGAAAAAACCAATAACGGAGTTAAAGTTAATAAGCTGCCATCTCGGTAACGGCACCTCTATGTGCGCAATAGACGGCGGACTGAGCGTTGATACAAGCATGGGGCTTACTCCCCTTGAGGGGCTGATAATGGGCACAAGGGGCGGTGATATTGACCCAGGCGTTCTCCTGTATCTAATGCGAGAGGGCAGCACTGCCGCAGAAATAGACTCGCTACTTAACAAAGAAAGCGGGCTAAAGGGGATAACCGGTTTAAGCAATGATATGAGAGAGGCGTTGAGTCTTTCAGAGGATGGTAATGAGAGGGCTATGTTAGCAGTCTCCATGTTTGTCTATAGAATAAAAAAATACACTGGTGCTTATGTTTCAATTTTGGGCGGCCTCGACGCATTTATCTTTACCGGCGGTATCGGTGAAAACTCAGATGTTATCCGTAGCCGTGTTTGCACAGGGTTGGAACACTTAGGGATACGTCTTTCAGAGGCCAACAATAAAAAGGCACGGGCAGTACGTGGCAATGTGGTTGATATATCGGCTAATGGTTCACATCCTGGTATTTTGATAGTGCCGGCGGATGAGGAACGGATGATAACACGAGAGACAATTCACGCTCTTGAGAGGCATAAATAGAGCTTGTTCACTGCTCAAACAAATCCAGTATCGAGGCCATATCTGCAGGGATTTCGCTTTCAAACTCAAGCAATTTATTTGTCACAGGATGGATAAACCCTAATTGAGCTGCGTGAAGCATCTGTCTGGGTATTGCTACTGTAATCCCCTTTATCCTTATGCTGTCTTTATTGCCGTAGCAGGTGTCTCCAAGAAGTGGATGCCCAAGGGCCGAAAAGTGTACCCGTATCTGATGAGTTCGTCCGGTAGAGAGCCTAGCCTCAATCAGCGTTGCCCCTGCGTATTGCCGCAAAACCCTCCAGTTTGTTACCGCAGCACGGGGATGCCTTGACTTTGTTGACATCTTCTTTCTGTCAGTTGTTGAGCGGCCAACAGGGAGTGTCACAACACCCGCATTTTCTTTAAATTTGCCATAAATCAGTGCTTTATAAGAACGGATAACTTCTTTATTTTTGAATTGCTCTGCTAAAGCATAATAGGACTCATCATCCAATGCTATTACCACAAGACCTGATGTGTCCTTATCTATCCTGTGCACAACACCCGGCCTAAGTGGTGCGCCCACTGTTGCATGAGTTTTTACTTTCATAGCAAGCGCATTCATAAGGGTGCCACCGCTATGGCCCGCCCCAGGATACATCGGCATATCAGGCGGTTTATTCACTACAACAACGTGATTGTCCTGATACACTATCTCAATACTTATGTCCTCAGGAACTAATTGGTCAGTTTCGTCAGAGCTTTCATATAAAAGCGTAACAGTCTCGCCTGCTCTTAAACTGTACCCACACTTAACAGCAACATCATTTACCATGACAGCCTCTAAGCCAGAAAGTTTGCTGATTTTTGAACGGGTAAGGCCGGTCTTTTTTACTAAATAAACGTCAAGTCTCTCTCCGGCATCGTCAGCTTCTATTGTAAAACAGTGCTCCATTAGCTGTAATAGAGCTTATGCACGGAACTTTTATAGGTTGGCAAGAAGAAGTTCTTTCAGCCGTCTCAGAGCTTGTATTAGAGCTCCGGTTCTTCGTAGAAGTTTGTGGATTATTTCATTTTTACTTATTTTGTTTAATAGTGCTATTACCAGCATCTTTGCAGTTATCACGTAGTTATCTTCGTCAGTTATTTCACAAATTTTTGCCAGATCATACTTGTCAATTTTCTTTAAAAAATTAACCAGATTCTTGTTTTCAACTGAAACCTGTTCGATAACCTCAAGACAGTCAAGGCTGATGTTTGACTTCAGGACAAACTTTAAACTCTCCTTCATCTGAGGAGTTATGTTCCTTGCTATGAAATCATCCGGATTCTCTGGCGTTGAAGTATGTAAGGAGTCATCATTACCTTCTGAGCGATTATCTGTTTTATCAGCCATAACAGCAGCTTTTAATTTGTCCACTGCATCATCTAAAAAAGCACTTTCGGTGGCTGATAAGTCTTTATATGTGATGGTCTTACTGGACTCCTTTAGTTTATTTACCGGACTTTTCAATTTCACAACGGAGCCCTTTCCACCAGTCTTCGTTGCTTTATAAGTTTCGGCTTTCTTGTTTTGTTTTTTTAGGCGGGAGCCGCCATCAATCATCAATTTTTTTATTTTATTCGGCACTGTATCGAAACTTCCTTCCCAAATTTAGTAAAATTATCAGAAGCCTGCGCTCCCCGAGGAAAGTCAAACACTGGAATACCTGCCATCTGTGCCTGATTGATTGATTCCCGTTCATATATTTTGGTTTTCAATATTCTGTCCTTATAGTCAGAAAGTTTTTCCTCTATGACTTCATTTGTTAGTCTTGCGGCCTTTTTTACTCTCGATAACACTATGCTCCAGTTATCATCCAGTGCACCCTCTCTGACCTCCTTCAATTTCAGAATAAAATCAGCCAGACCGTCTATGGACCGGCTTGAGGGTTCACACGGTATAAGGCAATAATCCACCACCATAAGCGTGTTTTCAATAAGCGGGCCCAGTGACGGCGGGCAGTCTATAATTACCAGATTGTAGGTTTTGTTTTTATAGATGGAATCCATTGATTTCATAAGACGGCGTTCACGTTTAAAAGAATTATAAAGTGTCTCATTAACAAGACTTAAGCGTATGTTAGCTGGAGCAATATCGAGATTCTTTACAGGAGTTTTCTGTATTATTTTAGAAATATCCTCCTGATTTGAAAGGATATCAGCCATAGAACGGTCATTGTATCCGACCTCCACGCCAATGCCTGGGGCTACGTGTCCCTGCGGGTCCATATCAACCAGTAGAACCTTAAGCTTTTTTCTTGCAAAGTAAGTTCCCAGATTAATTGTCAACGACGTCTTACCTGTACCACCTTTGTGGTTGGCAAGGCATATGGTTACCAAACAGCATCCCCCTCTGCATAGATTTATATATCAACCTTACATTAACAAAAATTTGCAGCAGCTGTCAATAACGCGGTGCATTTAACAAATTACGTTTAGAAACTCACTTAAACGCGCACATCAACAATATTACCGGTTCCTTCAGGATTCTGCGCATTTTGTGGCTGTGGCTGGCCTGCTGCAACTGAACTTTCCACTAATTTCAAAGCCATCTGACCCTCGGCTTTCATTTGATCCAGTGCTTTTTTAGCTACCAACATGCCCTGCTGCGCACCAAGTGAAGCCGAAATATTTGCTCCGCTTACATCCATTTTACCATCACCCCCTGTTGTTATCAATAAAGATCTACCGTTAAGTCTTTAATCCTCTTTCGGTTGATTGCAGCACAATCTTTAATTTATGAAAAATTTTTTTAATAATCAATTTTCTTTGGCAGTTTATCAGTTTTTACACAAAACCAATTCAAGATTGTAAATAATTATGTATGAGTACAGGTAAAAAAAAAGGAAGGGTTAAGTAACAGTGATAAAATTAGGTGACGTAATATTGCCAAATGACCTGACATGGCCTAACTGGTTTGAGTGGACAGGGATATCTGAGACAGTGGAAAGAACGCTCAGCGGTGACGTCGTTATTTATGGAACTGAGATTACGGGACAAATCATAGACCTTACCGGTGGCAGCGACTACGGATGGATTACGTATAAGGACTTAAAGATGCTTGTTGATATGGCAAGTGTTTATGGAGAGACTTATGAGCTTAATTATAACGGAGATACATTTACCGTGCGCTTTCGCCATGAGGATTCCCCTGTGTTAGAGTTTACGCCGGTGGCAGATACGGCAGAGTTCATAGACAATGACTACTTCTACGGTGTTATAAAGCTTATGGAGGTCTGATGAAAGAAAGTATTGTATGGGGTGATAACTATTATGAATAGTGAAGACAGTAAAATTATTAGTTATTTTGACACAATTAAAGGCGCTCAGGTTACAATTGTGCGACGTGAAACAAACGGGGGGTTAGCAACCCCAGGCATATTGAGCGATGCCTTAGAGAGTATCAGTTTTTGCTTTAAAAGTAACCCATTCCCATTTTCAAAAATCATAAATCTGGGGGATGGATTGTTCCCATCGCATATGAAGCCATCTATTGCAGCAGAAAACACAGATGTAAACATGATCGGCGTATTTGAATACTACGACGCAAGGCGTATGGCTACAATCAGCTTTTTATATAACGCTGATTTAGAGACTAAACCCGTGATAGCACTTCAAATATTATTTGATACGCGGTATCCGGTCTCACTGTCGTCGATTTTCAGTGTTGAAAAGAAAACCTTTATTGGAATGCCTCGCGGCTTTAGAGGCGTACCGATAGAAGACTTTGAGGGGGCAGCGACTCCGGGGGCTGTAGCTCTGAAAAAAGGTTGCAGCGGCTGTGGCAAAGGGAGTGTCAGTTTAGAAAATGTTGTAGATAAAGGAGGAGTAACAAATGTCAGTAACAAGGAGTGATATATCTTATGTTAAACCAGTAAGTGTAACCGACACAACGGCAAACGGAGGGAGAGCTGGTTATAGTGCAATAACAAACCGTCAAAAGCATAACCTGTTTCCGCGCGTAACACGACCGGAACGTATTGATGGAAAGACTAGGTATCGGAAGCTCTTTTTGTGGAATAAAAACAGCAGCGGTGAAACTGCAGCCTCAGTGCTGTCTTACTTAATCTTTCCATCCCCGGCTGGAGACAGATTTTATATAGCGGCAGGTACTCAGTCAGATACTCAAAATGACCTGAACTCAAGCTACAACTGGGCAGGAGGCGGCTCCCTTAACTCGGCTATTACAGCCGGAGCACAACAGATAACCATCTTGTTTGAAAACAATGATTTCTACATTGACAATGGACAGGTAATTGTTATAAACAGCCACATCCTGACATCGCAAACAATGGACTCTGATGTTAAGGCCTTTGACTCAGTTTATTATAATGGCTCCAAGTGGATAAAACAAACCCCGTCAGACACTGAAGATGAAGATATGTATCCGTACGGAACATATCTGGGCAGCAACAAGGTATTTTGCTATAACACAAATGGAAACCTTGAATACCTCACATCTCAAAATAATAGCTACACTGCCGAGGTAATAGGAGCAGGCACAGGCTCTCAGGTTACATTTGCTGGTACACTTACGCATACTCCCGTTAAACAATCCACAGTCGTTGTGAAATATACAATAGGGAGCGTTAATTACCAAGCCACAACAAACAGTTCTGGTACGATTTCAGGGACATCCATAAGTTCAGGAACGATTTCAAATGCCGGAGTATTTTCAATAACCTTTTCATCAGCGCCTGATAACAGTACAAACGTAACTGCTGACTACACAGAGCAGTCGTGGAGTTGGAGCGGAAATGTGTTAACGGTTAAAACTGTGGAACAGGTTGCTAATAGCTACAGCACATCGGGCACGTACTGTGCCGTGGGACTTTCACTGGGTGATATAAAAACCTCTACAGATAACAAATCAATATCCGGCTCAGGCACGTTTGACTTAACGAAACTGACTCTGGACAATGAGGGCACAATCGAGGACACATGGACTTTTACGTTTACCTCTGCAACAGCGTTTACATGTTCGGGTACATATGCTGGCAGTGTTGGCACAGGTAGCATTAACTCGACATTTACTCCTAATAATGCCAACGTTGGTAAGAAGTACTTTTCAGTTCCTACAAATGCCTGGGGCGGTACATGGGCAACAAATGACACGCTGCAATTTAAGACACATCCGTCAAAGTCGGCTCTCTGGCTTAAAGAGGTAGTGCCGGCAGGCACATCGGCCTATTCAGAAAACGGGGTGTGCATGGAATTGTACGTAGAATAATATAATGAGGGAGAGGTCATTATACTCTCCCTTAACCCCTCTTTCTCTAACAAATCTGGAATAATTCCTGTTAATCTAAAAACCATAGTGGTTGCCGTCATTACAAGTATAGCCAGCAAGATTGCGTTTAGGATTGGTAGTGCCCTGAAAGCATGACATCCCTAATGATTCACATGTTACAGAGTTACCGGTTATTTCCATCTTTAGCCCATATGAAATACTGCTACCGCTTGTTTCACTGGCTATATTGACCGAGGTCACGCCCGATGTAATACTTTGACCAGTGAAAGTTAATAGTGCTGTTTGTTTGCCAGATATAGAGATTGTTGTTGAATTAGTAATCTGAGTAGGTGATGTGGATGAATTATTTGACATTACTGTGAATGAGGCTATAGCGCTGTCTGTTGTAGTGTTTGAGAGCCAGCAGTAAGTAACTGAATTGGTATGAGTATTTAAAAAAGGTAAATTGTACGTTGCGGTTCCTGCTTTTATATCATTGTGCCATAATACGAAAATAATTAAAGTTTGTACAATAATCATAAGAATTTTAAGCATAGTAAACCTCCTGATTTATTATTAGAAATCGTAATGATTTTTATTGTCATTACAGGTATATCCCTTAAGGTTTCGTCTGGGACTGGTAGTGCCCTGAAAACATGACATCCCTATTGATTCACATGTAGCATCAGTGCCGATTGTTGTTAAGAGCATTTTAAGCCCATAAGATATGCTGTTTCCGCTTATGTCGTTTGATAAATCAACTGAGGTTGCGCCTGACGTAATACTCTGGCCGTTAAAAGCTAACATTGTAGTTTTTTTGCCTGCTATAAAAATGTTTGTTGAATTTGCACTCTGAGACGCTGACACGGATGAATTATTAGACATAACGCTAAATGTAGCTGTAGCGGTTTCTGTTAGAGTGTTTGAGAGCCAGCAGTAAGTGGCTACATTGGAATTTGTATTTAAAAACGGTATGTTGTATGTGACTGAGGAACCGGCGTTATTAACTGAAGATGAGTTAAGATACGCGGAAAGCCCATAGTTGTTGTATGATTTTGCAAACTTACCATAAATAGCAATTCTGCTAGAGCTGCTGCAGGAGTTGGATGTATCACTGCCATACAACTGGCCGACAATTTTACCGGATGACTTTAGCATAAGAGGGGAGCCAGATGACCCATTTTCAATTATCCCTGAGGTAAAATTTATTGTTGCAAAACCTTCATTATTTATGCCGCTCCATAAAATAGAAGTTGAGTAAACTGAGCCCTCGGCAATTCTTTCATAACTGCCCTTCGGATAATGAATACCATCTACTGTTTCGCTAATATCGTTAGTAGTCCAGCCAAGATAATATGTGCCATCAGGAGGGTTACTGTGAAGCTTCAGTAGCGTAAAGTCAGTGCCGTCAGAAGCAGATGTGCCTGCAATATAATCAGAACCATCTACCGATGATGTATTTGAAATACTTGGTACTGCGCCGTTACATGAACTGGTTCTGTAACCAAAATAAGCAACAAGAGTGCTGGCTTCAGTGCTAGAGGATATACAATGGTTGGCTGTGAGAAACCAGTTTGTATTAGTACCAGCTGTGTCGGCAATCATGGAGCCTGAACAAAGGTAGCCACCGTCGCTTTTTTCAAAGAAAATTAAAGCCACTGCATTTTTATATGATGCGGCTGTCGAAGATGAGCAATTTACGTCAACATTACACGATAGCTCTGAGGAATTTGTTCCAGTATTTAAAGGATTAATAAAACCATAACTTATTTTATCAATAGAAAGGTCTGAGATATCAAAATGACCGTCACCCACTATCTCTATAAAAAGAACATCCCCTGCAACCGGAGGTCCCCATAATCCGTCCTCCTTATGTCTGGTGCTATTGTCTGTCATAGGCCCGCGTGCCGAGGACTGTCCATCCACACCATAGATAAACACGCTAACATTTGATGGCATTGTTAAAAAGTGTGGTCTTATAAACACAGCATCCTTAGCATATATGGCTATACGCTTTGAACTTAAACCTCCCTTTGTTTGTAATTGTCTCATATATGGTGTAAACATAGACTTGCCTGCATCTGGGATATCAATGTGAGTGGAAACCTGGTACTGTTTAGTTTCCGTAGAGGATTCAGATTTCAGTTTATTCAACTTATCAGTTGGAATAGGTATCGTTAACGTTTCAGAGGGTTGTCTTTGTGTGTTAAAATTAAGGGTTTGTATATAAGGGTCAACTTTTTCAGGCGCAGAGGTAACCCGTTTGCTTGGGGAGGCGCTTATAGCCTCAGCATAAGGTGCTGGTATTAGAAAAATCGCAATTAAAAATGCAGTTATTTGGATGTTTCTATTAAATATCATATGTTAAAACCTCAATTATATTAACGTTACAAGCTATGGAACCGTTTCACGGAGATATAGTAATTGTACTGTGTTCACACTTTAAATTCGGCAGAAAGTATAAAATTCTTTAGCAGGTTTCAACAACAACAGCAGAGGACTGGCCGCCTACGCCATAACTTACGGACAGAAACGAATTTCCTTTTACTGTGTCGAGTATATGTTCATCTGAAATCAGTATTTTCTTATTGTCGCCTGAGTCAACAAAAGTCTTATCTAACGAGGAGAAATTGGGAGTAGCCGGAATTATCATGGCCTCTTGTGTTTTTATGCCTATGATTATCTCTCCGATGTCACTGGCGGCTCCCATGTGTCCTGTGTAGGGTTTCATACCGCAAACTGGTATTGGTTTTCCGTTTATGATTGAAAGTATTGAACGTATTTCTGAGGCATCACCTTTTTTAGTGCCGCTTCCATGTGGACTTATAAACGACAGCGAGGATACCTCTGTGTTGGATTGCCGGAGAGCCGTAAGCATACACTTTTCTATAACTTTCTCAGGGACACTTATTGCTGGAGCATGGGATAGCTCCACAGAGTTTCCAACTCCTCTGATAAAACCATAAATTTTAGCGCCGCGGCTTTTGGCAATATCGTAGCGCTCAAGTAATATGGCAGCACCTCCCTCACCTGCAATAAAACCATCACGTCTTCTGTCAAATGGCCTGAACGATGCTGCCCCGCTATTGCATGCCGATAGCAGACCAAGACCCTCCATCTCATACATCGGCACAGGGGAAAGCCAACTACCACAGCCCACAGCGAGTGCAATATCGGCACGCCCCTGACTAATACTGCGTAGCGCCAGTTCAAGAGCCTGTCCCCCACACGGTGACAAACTTGAAAGAGTTGTGTTTGGCCCCTTAAAATCCAACACAGCAGAAAGTACACTGAACAAATTGTTTGATATGGATTCAAGCAGGAAAAACGGACTAACCTTAGCCAGTGCCGATTTGTTGAGTTTTTCATAATCTATCACGTTCCCTGTTCCTGCTGCAGCCACCTTTGTGGCAGGGTACATGAAATCATAACCGACTTTTGTGAAATCGCCGGTTGCTATGTAAAGTGCCCTACGACCGGGAGAAATTCCGGCAGAGCAGCTCTCAGGAGTCAAACAGGCATCTTTAAGGGCGTTTAGTGCGGCACTTAAGCCTAAAGTTGAACCGCGGTTTAAAAACTTCATCTGACCGGCAAGTTTACCAGGTATTTCAAAATCATAACTTAAGTTATCAACAACTCCCTGATACTTATATATCCTGCCGCTGCCTGAAATCTCCCTTATACCGGTCTGTTTGTCCTTAACAGCTCTTATGTGCTCATCTGCTCCTTTTCCAACAGATGTGATTATTCCAAGCCCTGTGATTGCTGCTTCTTTCAATTTTTATGTGCCTCCAAGCTCAAAGCTGAAAATCCCGCCTTAGAACCTTATACATATGCTCTATGTCGGAGGGAGTCTCTAGTTTGTCTAACTCTACAGTAGTACCTGAAAACATGGTAGTTACTTTCTTTTTGCCTAAAACTTGTCCGGTTGCTGAGAAAGTCATCCTCCCGCTTTCATCCCTGTTTGTAAGAGTAACCTC
>JADFYB010000046.1:14322-20081 GCA_015233245.1 Nitrospirota bacterium
GCCGATATTAATGTGACCATAGAGACGGCATAATCACCGCTATGGCTAATGGATACGTTAAAGCTGTTAATCTTCTTTCTCTGAGAAACACTCTTTACAAACCCATGCAGAGTAATTTCAGGTTTTCCTGAAGGTTTGTTATTTATCTCAATCTGATTTAAAACTCCTAAGGCGAAAGTGCCTGTAAACCCAAGGCCAAGCGCTTTCAAACATGCTTCTTTAGCGGCAAACCTACCAGCAAGCCTGTCCTCAGATTTCCTGTATTCTTTTGACGAGGCAATTTCAGAGGCTGTAAAAATATCACGTGCCGCAGCCGCATGTCTTTTGCAAAACTGCTTAAACTTTGGAATGTTTACTATGTCTATGCCCTGGTGGAAAACCATTTAAGACACACTCATGCCGCCGTCAACGGCTATTACCTGTCCGGTTATGTATGAGGCGGAGGCGGAGGCTAAAAATGCTACAATTCCTGCAACATCGGAGGGTGTGCCGAATCTGCCCAAAGGTATTGTTTTAAGAATCTGCTCCCCAGCCCGCTTTCTGACCCTGACACTCATATCGGTTTCAATCATGCCGGGTAAAATTGCATTTACCGTTATCCCTTTTGGAGCAAGCTCCACGGCACATGCTTTTGTGAATGATACAACGCCGCCCTTAGAGGCTGCATAGTTAGTTTGCCCGCGTGTACATTTTATAGCCGATATGGATGAAATATTTATGATTGCTCCTCTGTGCTTACCCATCATTATTTCTGAGGCAAACTTAGTGCAGTAAAATGTCCCTTTAAGGTTTACATCCAACACTTTGTCCCAGTCTGAGGGCTCCATTGCCATAAGTAGAGTGTCTTTGATAATCCCTGCATTGTTAACTAAGATATCCGGGCCCTTATGTGCAGCGGTAATCTCCTTAAACATGGCAATCACCTCGGTATAGTTTGAGACATCTGCTCTAATTACTTCAGCCATAGGTGAAAGCTCATCTTTAAGAGACAGAGCGGCATCGGCTGATTTTGCGTAGTTAATGATGACAAATGCTCCGGCTTCTTTTAGAGCCACGCAAATTTCCCGTCCTATTCCCCTTGCTCCCCCCGTAACAAGCGCCGTTTTTCCGTTTAAATCAGTTTTCATAAACACTTAGTTATACTAAACTATCCGCATACTTCTTTACAATAACGGAGGCATTTTGTCCTCCAAAGCCAAACGAGTTGGAAAGTGCGGCTCTTACCGTTTTTATGCGTTTAACGTTAGGGACGTAATCAAGGTCGCATTTTGGATCGGGATTTGTGAGATTTATAGTAGGGTGAATTTCGTTATAATGAGTGCTTAGCACAGTAAATATGAATTCAGGGCCCCCAGAGGCTGCAAGCAAATGTCCTATCATAGACTTACTTGAACTAATGCAAATGTCCTTAGCGTGCTGATTAAAAACTCTCTTTATTGCTATGGTTTCAGCAGTGTCGTTAAGTTTTGTGCTGGTACCGTGGGCGTTTATATAGTCAATGGAATCAAGAGCGATACCGGAATCTGTTAGCGCTACGCGCATGGAGGTCTCAGCTCCTGAGCCATCAGGCTGAGGGGCTGTGACCTGAAAGGCATCCATAGAGGAGCCGTACCCAGCGACTTCACAGTAGATTTTAGCACCTCTGTTTAGAGCATGTTGGAGCTCTTCAAAGATAACAATGCCAGCGCCTTCACCCATAACCAGTCCGGAGCGCTTTTTATCAAAAGGCCGGCACGCAAGCTCAGGTCTATCGGTTGATACAGAGGCAGCTCCCAAAAGCACAAAAAATACAAGCCCTATGGGGTTTATCATAGAGTCAGCTCCGCCAGCAGCAATCACATCCTGCTCACCTCGTTTAATCAAGCCGTAAGCCGTGCCTATAGCCTGAGTAGCCGAGGCACAGGCAGTAGTAACGGTTGCGTTTACACCGTTTAAGTTAAACTTTTTAGCTATCAAAGCGGCTGCTCGGTTGGAGTTGTTTTTAAGCATTGACTCCCGATGGATTTCCTTTTTAATGTGCAAATAGCTCTCGTAATCAAACTTTTTGCCGGTACTAACATGGCAATAAATATCTTCAAGCCTGTTTACTGGAGCGCCTGCAGCCAACACTGTGCCGTATCGCCACCTATTACCGGAAAAAGGTAAAAGGACAGCATCTTCAAGCGCTCGTTTAGCTGCCCAAAGGGCAAACAGAGTCCGTTTCTCTCCGGCTCTTTGCATGTCTTCATGAAACTCAGCCTCTATGAGGCTTAAATCACTCTCTGAAACAGCCGCTACAGACTGAACCGGTGAGTTTTCAGCACCATTTAGATTAAGTTTATGAACTCCAGAGACACCACTTAGTACCTTGTCCCAACACTCTCTGACTTCAAGTCCCAGAGCAGTGGCAAGCCCAAGCCCTGTCACCACAACACGTCTTTTGCCCGGTGTTTTCATGGTGTTATTTTGGCACTTTCTATTTTGAGTGGTCAAGAGGATTATGGAGGTAATCAAGTTTCATTTTGCTTAATTACTACATTTTTATTTTGACTTAGTTTGTAACTTAGTCTATATTAAAAAAGCGTTCTTATATTGAATTAGGAGTTTAATCAGCCCATGGGAAAAAAGTTAGGCCAGCATTTCCTTTATGATGAGGGGATTCTTTCAGATATCGTTTCTGCCTCAGGCATAACGAATGAGGACGTGGTTGTAGAAATTGGACCGGGGACAGGTTCTCTGACACAGAAGCTTGTAGAGACTGCCGGTAAAGTCATAGCGATTGAACTTGACCGTCTGCTTTATGACCGTCTTTGCAAGCGTTTTCCACCGCGGACTGATTTTCAGTTATTCCACGCTGACGCCATGAAGTTTGATTACTCAGGCATTACGAGTTTTAAAGCCATGGGGAATATCCCCTACTACATAACAACACCGCTGATTTTCAGGCTTATCGAGGAAAGACCCCGTCTGAGCTCAATGGCGTTTACTATGCAAAAGGAGGTTGCAGAGCGGATTGCATCCCCTCCTGGCAATAAGTCCTACGGCGTCCTATCTGTTGTGATTCAATACATTGCCCTAACCAGTATAAAGTTTATCATATCAAGGAATGCCTTCAGGCCGCCCCCTGCGGTTGACTCTGCCTTTATCGTGATAGATATGTTAAAGTCACCGGCTGCAATGGTTGATAATGAAAAAATATTTTACAAAACAGTAAAAACCGCTTTTTCACAAAGGCGAAAAACCATTTTAAACAGCCTTAAAACACTGTTTCCCTCCGTAAGAGATGTCCTTTCTGAATTAAAAATAAATGAAATGGCAAGACCCGAAACTCTCTCAGTACATGAGTTTGCAGCTATAGCTAACAATTTATATAATAATTCTCATTAGTTGTAGATTTTAAATCTCCCATTTATTATTAAAAATAATTTTAGGTTAAGTACATAAAACAGCTTGATTTTTTTTATTATATATGTTATGCTTAATTTAGGACGATGTTGGTATTTGATAGGATACGGCGGGATGGCATAAGAGCCGGAACGGTGACGCTTGCTTTTAGGTATTGGGATACATTTAAGTTTCTGAAGGGTAAAATCTACAGAGCACAAAATGTCGGTTATCTTAGAGTGCTTGATGTTAACTTTAAAGATATCGCTGATATAACAGAAGAGGAGATACGGTGCGCTGGGTACGAGACTTTTGAGGATTTCCGATTCCATTTTATGAAAGCCCTTGATGTGGACATTGAGTGCAGTTATGAGACGGAAAGGGCTGTCCGCATAGAGTTTGAATACCTGGGTGAGAATATTGAAGACTATCAAAGAGCTATGGGTAATATTAAGGAGTCAGATATCTTCAATATAAAAGAACAGTTGCTCATGCTGGAGCAAAAGAGTTTCAAGCCGTGGATAGCAAAAACATTACAACTGCTTAAACAGCAAGGGCATGTGCGCTTTAAAGACCTTGAAAAACCGGTTGACATCCCCTCTGATATGATAAAAATGTTTATGGTTAAGTTAAAACAGCTGCAATTAATATCCAGCAGCGAAGCTCAGGGCTATTCCATTACACCGCTTGGAACGAAGGTACTTAAGCACTTAAACAGCAGATACAACGATATACACGAGTTAACTGAAGTCGCAAAGGGCGATGACAGCTATTAATTAGTTTTACGATGTCTTCTCTTTCCGTTTTCTCCACGCACCTTACTTGTTTTTTTTAACGCGCAGTGAATAATATAACAATTCTAAAGAAAATTGATTCTGTGTTCGGCAGAGGACTTGCCGCTATGCTGCCAACGGTGCGTGAAAAACTATATAGATGTCCGAAATCACCCCAATCAGTGCTAATTATAAGACCTGGAGGTATTGGAGATGCCGTATTGTTGATTCCTGCGATTGAGGAACTAAAAAAGGAATATCCTGAGCTTAAGACAGATATTCTTTGCGAAAAACGAAACGCAGGTATTTTCACTATCTATACCGGCGTAAATAAAGTCTATCTCTACGACAAATCCACTGATTTGCTCAATTGTTTTAAAAACAGTTACGATATCATAATAGACACCGAACAATGGCACAGATTGTCGGCACTGCTGAGTTATTTTATGAAAGCCGCCATAAAAGTAGGGTTTAACACTAACGAAAGAGGAAAGTTTTTTACTCACAAGACCGCCTACAGCCATGATACTTACGAGGCAGACAGTTTTCTTTCACTTATCACCACAATTACCGGTAAAGATTATAAATTCTCTGCCGACGTCCCGTTTCTTAACTCTCCGGCACACCCTGAGAGCCATTTATACGGTAACTATGTGTGCATATTTCCAGGAGCAACCGTTAAAGAAAGACGCTGGGGCGGTCATAATTACGCTAAGACTGCACTAGCAATTATGGATATGGGCTTTAATGTGGTAATCACTGGAGGGAAATCCGACACAGCAGATGCCGATATAATTATGCAACAGTGCACGGGGGCAGTTAACTACTGTGCCAGAACAACTCTTAAAGAGACTGCCATGCTGCTAAAAGGCTCAAGGGCATTAATCACGGCAGACTCAGGACTTCTACACCTTGCCGCAGCCCTTGGTGTTCCCACAGTTTCGCTGTTTGGTTCCGGTATTGAAAAGAAATGGGGGCCAAAGGGTAAAATTCACATTATTTTAAACAGAAATCTGCCCTGTAGTCCTTGCACAAAGTTTGGCTACACTCCGGAATGTAAATTTGCTCAGAAGTGTATCAGAGAAATAACCGTCAATGACGTTTTAGACCAGTTCAGACTTATTACCACTGCTTCTTAAAAGACTCTCTATCAAAGGGCTTATTGACAGGGTCAAAATGTGATTCCTTGTTTTTAAACATATCAGCGGCCCCTTTGTTAAGCGTCCTGTAGAGAATGCTGAGTGGGTACAGAAACACAAAAAATATAAGTAAAAGTAGAATCTTACTGTTAAATGTGCCGATAAGGTGAGCTAATTTAAGCCAAAGCTCAGCTATTTTTTGGGCAAGCTTTAATTCCAGCACATTTATAGCAATAAAAAACAGTGCAAGCAACAGAAACGCCGGTTTTTTAAACACTATAAACGCTATTAACGAGGCCAGTGCCAAAACATCTATCGTTTTTAATATTTCATTTTTGTCTTTCATATTCACTCTAAAACAGTGTATAAATAAAAGGAGCAACAGCCGAGCCGCCTGCAAATACGATTAGCAGACTTATCAGTAGCAGCACGATTATTATAGGCAAAAGCCAAAACTTCTTTCTTTCTTTTAAAAAATCCCAAA
>JADFYB010000047.1 GCA_015233245.1 Nitrospirota bacterium
GAAAGAAGGTTTTTTCTTTCTGATACCCACGCTACTGATTCAACATTAACAGGAACAACTGCAAACAGGGCTGAAACTATCAGAGCCCCCCATACCTGTTTTGTCATATATGTAAGGGTTAAAAAAAGAATCACCACGTTGAAACAATGAATAAACACATTTGTCAGGTGATGTCCGGCAGGATTTAAGCTATAAAGGGAGATGTCTGACATGTGGGTAAGCCATGTGAGAGGATGGTAGTTATAGCTGTAGTATTCGGTAAATGCCCACTTTATAGCTTTTATTGTTATGCCGTCTTTGATGTGAGGATTTTCAGTAATGTACGAGTCATCGTCAAAGGATATGAAATTATTGTTGCGGGCTGGAAGATACGCACTCAGTGCGATAAGAGCTAAAACCACAGCTATTGCTATAATGCCGATTGCTCCTGAATAAGGCAGTCCAATAAAGTTGCTGTGGTCAGCATGTGCCATGGATCATAGCATAATACCAATTTGATATAAGAAATGTAAATAATAAGAGAATTTAAAAAGGGATAGGGCTTTCCCATAACGGCTGGGGTGCCTCACACCTCCAAATGTTTGAATTTAATCCATTATGAAATGATAATCATTTATGTGTTATACTTTTTATCGGATTTTTTTGCAATGTTATATGGCTGAGGACGTATTCGGCAGATGGCCAAAATACTTGAAGGAATCGTATCTGACCCTGAGATATTGACATGGAAGTATTGTGACAGATAAGAAGTTACATATAGTTATCTATGTAATCTCATTTGCCTTTGTTGCATTGGTTTCATTCCGTGTGATAAATCATTACAGCCATCTGCCTTTTAAAAGTGATGCTGCAATGTTTGCAGATATAGGATATCACTTGCTTAATAATAAAGTGTTATATCAGGATGTTTGGGATCATAAACAACCCATAATATTTTTACTGAATTATTTAGCATTGAACTTCTATGGTACAAATATTAGCGCTATACGTGAAATAGAACGAGTGTTTTCAACACTAAACGGTATATTTTTTTTTAGTATTTTTGTGTGTATTTTTAAAAGACCGGTTATTGGAGTTTTTCTTACTGTAACTTATTTATTTTGTTTTTATCATCCTTTTAACATATTCACAGGAAACGTAACTGAAGAGTATGGCACTATATTTCTTTTGGCCGGAACATTAACATGTCTTTTTATTAACCGTAGCACAGGTGTCAGTAAAATTATGTTAATTCTGTTATCAGGTTTTTTCTATTCATTAGCTGTTTTTTGCAAAGAACCATTTATACTTTCAGTGCTGCCGTTATCTATGTATTTTTTATTAACTCCACGTGAAAAACTAAGTGAAAAAATTAAATTTATGGCAGTATTCATTGTCGGGTTCTCTATTTTGGTTGTTATGTTTTTCATATATTTTATCAAACACAGAGCATTGATAGATTGGTACGACATTTTATCATACAACCTGGCTTATTCAAAACATTATTCCAATAACGGTGAAAATTTTGTACTTAATTCGTTTTCTATTTCTTCATTAAAAATATTATATTCATATGTATTTCGTATAAAAATATTAAATATACTTTTTATATTTGGTGTAGTAAGTATTTTTGTAAAAAATTTTGTTCATACATTGAATTATATGCCACTGCTACTGTTCATTTGGTTTTTATCAGGTGTTTTCGGTGCAAACATCGCCATTACACATTATCCTCATTATTACATTCCGATATTTGTTCCGTTTATATTATTGTCAGGCTGTGGCGCTATCGTAGCTATCAATGTTTTAAATAAATATCTAAAAAATAAAACACTCATTGCCAATTTAATCTTTACTGCTACTGTACTATTTGTACTAATAAATTACAACTATGAAGGATATTACAATTTTTATAAACGACTGGCTAAAAACTTTCTCAGAATAACAGGCAGTACTGATATATGTGCCGACATTGCAAAAAATAATTCATTTATAAGTGATACGATTTGGGCACCTAACATGTTCACAACAACATATATTAATTCCGGCCGTCTTTCAGCCACCATCTATTTACATGCCTTAGAGCATTATTATATTGATACTTATAAAAGTACAGGTACTGAAAAGATTCAGCGATTACTCTTTGAACTAATTCAAAATAAGCCTAAATTTATTATTTTTGACGGCTCTGGTGATGATACGCGTATTCCAGCGGAGGTAGCGAGATGGATTGAAAAAAATTATTATTTATTTGCGGAATTGTATGAATGCAAAATTCTTCGGAGTATTAATTGATTCTATCTTAGCAAAAATAATTGATTTAGCAAAAATTAATACCATTGAGAGTATCCCTGTTTAAACAATACAATCTTGCTGTGTTGACAGTATAGATACTATGATGTGTTACTGCGCTATGTGATTAAAGTTTCCGCCTTTGGATCAGGTCCATATCTGTTATCCCCTTTAGTGCCCTCACTGACAGCTAAGTATAAGTTGTAGAAAGGAATCAACACAAACCATCCACTTTTCCCAACATCGTGCATTCTGCGAATACCTGCCGCAATTGCAGGAAGCATAACGGCAAGGTTATAGATTTTAGAAAGTATGCCATATGAGCTTCCGACAAGACCTTCAATAAATCCTAAGAGAAAAGAAATAATAAAATTAAAAAGAATAAACATCCAGTACTCTTTTCTTCTTGCTCTGCCGTTGAATACTGCGTACTTTTTTAGTACTGCAAGATACCAATTCATAAATGCCTCCTTGTTTTAGAAAGATTTTGTTTTTCCTGTTCTTAAGTATGTGAAGTTATAAAACATAATAAAACAATAAAGCATTAAACCTTTAAAAGTCAATTATCTTAAGGCAATTAATTTAGCAAAAATCATAGAGAATTAAAAAAATCTCACTGGTTTTATCAGAATTTTCACCCGCTGCCAAAAAAGTGTGTACGATAACTGAATACTATAAAAAAAGGGAGGTGTGGTCTAATGGATTTCTATAAAACTCTCCAAAACATGTTAATTAGACATGAGAGGTTGAAACTGAAAGCATATAAGGACACTAGAGGACTGTGTAAGACAAATGAAACATCATCTGGGTTTTTATGATGTGCTTTCGGATGTAAGAAAACTCGTACTTATCGATATGTGTTTTAATATGGGAATTACAGCGTTGCTTGGTTTTAAGCAAACACTACATGACATTGAAACCGGTAACTTTGAGAGCGCCTCACGCCAAATGCTGCAAAGTCAATGGGCAGTGCAAGTGCATGGCCGGGCGATAGAACTTTCCACAATGATGAGAGACAATAACATTATAGTATCTGTACCTCCCGATCAAGAGTTACCTTAAACCGTTCATACACTGTATCCTCTATCAGTTTTGCAAAGTCCATGACTTCAGTAAATGTTGCGTTGTCATAGTTAACAACTGCAAGAGTGTGATTTGGAGACAGTCCTACACGTCCTGCTCTATAGCCCTTACCAAAGCAGTTTTCAATAAGACAGGCGGCTGAGATTTTTACATCAGAGTCCACTTGCGGCCAGTACCAGTTTCTGTCTGATTTTGCACCATTTAATCCGTCAAGTATTTCATCAAAATGACTTGCTGATACAACAGGGTTCTTAAAAAATGACCCGGCACACTTAAATCCCCGATAGCCCTCCATTTGCAGCATTCCCTTGTACTCTCTGATTTTTAGTATCGCCGTTCTTACCTCTTGTAAGGTTATGTCTGTTTCTTTCAGGAAATATTTCTCTAAATCGTGATACTTAACATTTGGCTTACCAACCAGCTTCAAGGTAAATCTAACCGATGTAATTATATACTTACCAAACCCATCAGAATTAAATAAGCTTTTTCTATAGGAAAATTTACATTCAGCATTATTAAATTTGACAAAGTCTCCGGTAGTTGCATCAATGGCAGTGACCGCAGAAATCAAGTTGTCCACCGATTGCCCGTATGCACCGATGTTTTGAACCGGCGAGGCTCCGACAGTTCCAGGTATTCCGGAAAGACACTCAATCCCAAAAAGATTCTCACTCACACATTCGTTTACAAAACTGTCCCACACAACGCCTGCTCCGCAGCTCTTATGAACACACTCCCCATCCTTAGTGGTTTCAGACTCTGTGTTTGACATATGAATTACTAAACCATCGTAACCCTTGTCACTTACTAACAGATTGCTGCCACCACCTAAAACATAAAAAGGAATACTTTGTTGATTTGCAAACTCAACAGATTCATACACGCTGCCAATACTCTCCGCCTTTACATAAAACCGGGCGGCTCCTCCTATTTTAAACGTTGTAAGCTCACACATAGGATAGTTTCTTTGAACATTTAATAGCATTAGCTGTTATGATAACAATTACAGCGAGATTTTAGCAAATTTTATTGAAAAGGTAGTTTCTTTTCTTGTCACCTTATAGCCTTGCAGAGAGCTGAGACATAATCGGTCTCTCTTTTAATGCGGATAGAGAGTGCATCAGGTTTTTTAGCGGCTTTTTTTGATTTCTGTAATTGATTATTAACCTCTGAAAGAAGGTCTCTGCGTTGACACACTGTGAGAGCATACCATTTCTGAATGTAATTTCCGTAAGGCGTGTTTTCGTATTTTTTATGGGGGTATTTTCTTGCTTGTTTGACGTAATCTCTCAAAACCTCTCTGATACCAAATATCTTGTGGACGTAGTTAGCGTTTTCAACATTTTCAACATATTTATAAAAAACGGATGGATTACCTCTGCTTTGCCGGTAGTAGTGTGATACACTTTTGGGAGAGCTGTTGTATATCCAGAAGGCCCACAGCCATCGTTCTGAGTTTGTAGGTTTCTTACCCTTTAAGCCAAAAGATCTGTCCCATGAATATGTCATATTAAAATTATCTGTTAGTAACGCCATTGCCGCCTCGGTGCTGAGTTCAGGGTCATTTCTATGGTCATGGCCTCTTAGTGTGTCAATGAGCCCGTATGATTTTGCCGTATCCGGCATAAATTGCCAATAGCCGCCTGCTCCTGAAGAGGACAGTGCAGAGGCATTCCATGAGGATTCGGCAAGCGCTAAAAACACTATCTCAAACGGAACCGATTTAGCCCGGCACTTGTTGTAGATCATTTTCAAATGACCGCTTTTAACCAATCGCTCCCAGCCGGCTATCAGGTTTTGATATGACGTCTTAAGTCCCATTGCGTTATTTCCTTTATATGTTAAAATGTCCATGTCATATTGAATATCCTTTTCGCTAAGGACAGCTTTCCATCTTAAAATCCGTTTGACATTTGATTGGCCGGCTGGAGGATATACGGAGGGTGCGCTGAATAGAAGCTTATCTGTAAGGTCTTCATCAGAGAGTGTTTTCGGTACGGTATTAGTTTTAACCGGTGCATGTTTTGCCTTAACAGTCGGTTTGTGTGTTTGATGTCTGGATTTCTCTGACGCCTCTGAGGATGAAACAAGCGTTAACATTATAAAAGATACTAAAAAAATCCTCGAGAGTATCATTAAACTCTAATGAGCCTCAGCCCAGTTTTTACCAACACCGATGTCAACTGTTAGCGGCACCTTAAGCGGATAACATCCCTCCATTTCCGCTTTGATTAAGGCTGTTGCAGCTTCAAGCTCACTTTCCGGCACCTCAAACACAAGCTCATCATGCACCTGCAAAACCATCTTTGTTTTCAACCCGCGGGTTTTTGTGTGAAGGTTAATCATTGCCAATTTTATTATATCTGCCGCTGAGCCCTGTATTGGGGAGTTCACAGCAAGCCGCTCAGCCTGAGAAGCTACTGCTTTGTTAGAGCTTAAAATACCCTCGATTTCACGACGTCTCCCAAGAATCGTTTCCGTGTAGCCAAGACGCTTGGCCTCCTCTATGGTCTTTGTTATAAATGCACTTACTCCGGGGTGTTTCGTAAAGAAGGATTCTATGTAGTTTTTGGCGTCATTTTTAGAAATTTTGAGCGCCTCTGAAAGACCAAAAGAAGACATCCCGTAGATTATTCCAAAGTTTATACTCTTTGCTGCCCGGCGATGCTCTGAAGTTACCCGCTGCGCAGGGATATTAAAGATGTCAGCGGCTGTTTGAGTATGAATGTCCTCGTTCCTTTGAAATGCCTCCATAAAACCAGAGTCGTTGCTCATGTGAGCCAGTATGCGAAGCTCTATCTGAGAGTAATCGGCTGAAACTATGAGGCAGCCGTCATCGGCGCAAAAGGCCTCTCTCAGTGCTGCTGCCCAGGGCCCCTTTATTGGAATATTTTGCAGGTTTGGGTTAGTGCTGCTTAAACGTCCGGTAGCCGTCGAGCATTGGTTAAAAGTGGTGTGAATGCGTTCGGTTTTAGCGTTTACAAACCCGGGAAGTGTATCCAGATAGGTGTTTTTCATTTTAGCAAGATTTCGGTATAGAATAATTTCTGCCGGAAGCTCATGTTTAGTGCTAAGGGATTCAAGGACTGCGGTGTCGGTTGAATATCCGGTCTTTATTTTTTTACCGGGAGAGAGTTTGAGTTTGTCAAAGAGCACCTCCTGAAGCTGTTTAGGTGAATTTATGTTAAACTCACAACCAGCTAAAAAAAATATCCGCCGTTCTGCTGTTTTAAGTTGCTCATCAAAATTAACCGAGAGCTCCTTCACCCGCTCCTTGTTTAACTTAACGCCTTCTCGCTCCATTTCATACAGCACCGGTAAAAGAGCCATTTCCACGTTTTCATACAAACTGTAGAGTTTTGAACCTTTTAATCTTTCCATAAGGATTTTATGAAGTCTTAGCATTGAAACCGGTGTTACATCCTCTTCTTTGTAAAGCTCTGGTGCGTAGTCTCCCGCAATGTCTTTTAACTTCCGGTTTACACGGTTTGGATTAAGGATGTGAGCTTCTATCATGATGTCGTGAATGTTTTCAGAAGTTGTGATGTCAAGGAGGTGGAGCTCTTCTTTCATGTCATAGGAGACTTTTTGAATATCTTTGTTTTGAAAAATTTCAGTAAATATGGCGGTATCTGTATCGGTATTTAACGTCACACGGGAGGCATGCCTCCCGTCAAACGAAAACGAAATACCCCTCTCAGGGAAAAACCCACCAGTTCCTTTGCTATAGTTTTTTACTGCAATTACTCCTGAACTTTGCTGTGCCTTTATGATTTTTGTTAATTCCTCCAGAGATGTTATCTCCTTAGGAGTTACAATTTCAGGTGGATTATCATTTACGGCCTGAGTTGGAATCATTCTTAAAAGAGATGAAAACCCGTATTTGAGAAAAGCCTCTTTGAGTGTCTCCCATGCGGGCTCTTTTATAATTATATCCTCAAATGATGTATTAACGGGCACATCGGTACATAACTTAACCAAAGAGTCGCTCAGCCGGATAGTTTCCGCATTTTCCGTAATAAGTCTCCGGATGCGTTCATTTTTTATTTTTATAGGGTCGCTTAAGAGCTCATCAAGAGAGCTATAATTTTTTAGGATTTCAACAGCGGTCTTCTCTCCAATTCCCTTAACCCCGGGCACACCGTCCGATTCATCACCGGTTATGGCCATAAGCTCGTGTATTCTGCCGGGTGGGAGCAAAAACCGCTTCTGTACAAACTGTGTGTCAAGTATTATGTTTTTAACGGGGTCAAATATTTTAATATTTTCTCCGATTATTTGAAACATATCTTTGTCTCCTGAGGCGATGAAAACAGGGTTATCCGGGCTTGCAAACCTGAGCGCCAAAGTTGCCATTATGTCATCAGCCTCAAAACCAGGCAGAGCAATGGTTTTTATGCCAAGGGCTTCAACCACCTGTTTAGCTGGCTCAATCTGCTTAATAAAATCATCTGGCGGAGCTGGTCTGTGTGCCTTATATGCCTCATAGAGCATATGCCTGTGGGTTTTTTCTTTAGAGTCGAAAATTAAAGCCATTGCATGGGGCTTTTTGTCGTTGATTAGTTTAAACATCATAGTGGTCAGCCCATATATCGCGTTTGTTGGAAACCCTGTGGGTGAGCTAAGTTCTCTTATGGCGTGAAAGGCCCGGTACAAAAACGCCGTTGCATCAACTAAATAAATATCCTTTTCCAATTTAAATTCTGTAGCCTCCGTAGATAGTATAGCAAATAAAGGTTAATCGTGTGAGCTTATTCCTTTTTTACACAATCAAAAGGTGAGGTTGTATAACAGTAAATCATTCCCAGTGAAGAGATAATAAAAAAGATTGATAGAATTGAGAAATTAATTTTGTCTGTTTAATTGTAAGAAATAATAGTAAGAAACTTGTTTAATAATTCGATTACAGAAGTTTATGTCCGTTATTTTTAAGGTGGCGACGCTTAAACAAACAGCTGGAAATTACATTAATATGTGGAACATCAATCTGCACACCGCTACTCAAAAATATCCCTGATGTTTACCGTAAGTCCTTCTATGACTTTAGAAGTAACGGAGCCCTCAAGCTCTGCAATGCAAAATTACTTGTAACTTCTGTTTTGTCGAGACCCTGAAATATGCAATTTGCTGTGTTGACAAAATCTCTGCAATATTTTACATTAAATGTGTGTATTCAGTCTTAACTGATTTCAGGAGGTCGTAATGGAGAGCGTTGTAGAGGATATTTCAGTTACAAAAAAGAGGTTAACCATAGAGGCGTCGGCCTCTGAGGTTGAGGGTGAGGTCGTAAAGTCACTAAATGAGGTCAGGATGAAATCAAGACTTCCAGGATTTCGCCCCGGTAAAGCTCCTCTTTCACTAATAGAGAAAAAGTACAGAAAAGACGTAGAGGCAGATGTTGTGGAAAGACTTGTGACAACTTACTATAACGATGCCCTTAAGAGCGCAAAGCTGCGCGCGCTCACACAACCGGTTGTTGAAAGCCGCAACTATGAAAGCAGAGGCGGCATTAAACTGGTGGTAAGCTTTGAAGTGCGCCCGCCTATCGAGGGACTTAGCTATGAGGGTTTGCCTCTAAAAGCCGTTAAGGCTACTATCTCCGATGAGGAGATGGCAACCTATCTCAAACGCATTGCGGTAAATAAGGCAACCTACACTCCGGTGGAGCACCCGATAGAGCTTGAAGACCTTGTTGTGGCAGACTATGTTACCACTGATGACGGTAAGGCCTATGACGACCAGTTTATAAAAATTGGAGCAGGGGTGTTTCCTGATGAGTTTTATAAGGCTCTAATCGGAAAAAGTAAAGGGGATACAGTAGAGGTTAAAGTCGCTTTTCCTGAAACTTATCCAAACCAGGAACTAAAGGGCAGAGAGGTTGATCTGAAAGTTACAATCAAAGAGGTCAAGGCTCTTTCCACTCCTGAGATAGATGACGAGTTAGCTAAGGATTATGGTTTTGACGACCTGCAATCACTAAAAAACAAAGCTGGCGAAAACCTGCTTGCCGTCAAAACTGACCGTGCCCAGAAAGAGGAAAAAGCGCAGCTTATTAAGGCCCTGATTGATAAATATGATTTTGAACTTCCGGAAACACTGTTGAAAGAAGAAATAGACGCTATAGTCAAACAAGCCAGAACGGTTGAAGCATACAAAGATGTCACGGACGAACTGCTTAAGGAAAAATTTAATACCGATGCTGTAAATAACGTAAAAACCATGGTGCTTATGGACGCAATCGGAGAGCTTGAAAACATAAACGTAACAGAGGACGAGATGAGAGAGCGGATACTGATGCTTGCCGAGTCATCCTCAATGAGCCCTGAGGCACTGATGCAGTATTTCAATTACAGGGACGGTTCCCTTGACGGGATACGCTACACCATATTCAGAGAAAAAGTTGTGGATGCCATCCACAAAAAGGCTAAAGTCACAGAGGAGGAAAGTTAAATGCCCTTTATCCCTATGGTAATAGAGCAGACAGGCCGGGGCGAGCGGGCTTACGACATATATTCAAGGCTGCTTAAGGACAGAATCATATTTCTTGGCACGGCAGTAGACGATAACGTAGCAAACAGTATAATAGCCCAGATGTTGTTTTTACAAACTGAGGACCCGGAAAAGGACATCCACCTGTACATAAACTCTCCTGGCGGTGTTGTGACCTCAGGACTTGCTATCTATGACACCATGCAGTATGTAAGACCAGACATTGCCACGTACTGCACAGGGCAGGCAGCCAGCATGGGAGCGCTTTTGCTTGCAGCTGGAGCTAAGGGCAAACGGTTTGCCCTTCCCAACTCACGAATACTCATACATCAGCCAATGGGCGGCTTTAGCGGACAGGCTACAGATATTGAGATCCATGCACGGGAAATTTTAAAAATAAGAGAGAGTCTCAATCACATACTGGTTCACCACACAGGACAGCCTCTGGAAAAAATCAGCAATGATACTGAACGTGACTATTTTATGTCCTCTGAGGAGGCTAAGGCGTATGGACTTGTGGATGAGGTGATAGTGTCCATAAAATCAACAGAAAAGACTTAGGTGTTTTACATTAAAGACAGGTAACAATTTTGCTTAATAAAGAGGACAAAATGGGAAAGAAGAAAGAAGACCAGTTACGCTGTACATTTTGCGGCAAACTACAAAGTGAGGTCAAAAAGCTTATAGCAGGCCCCTCGGTATATATATGTGACGAGTGCGTTGATTTATGTAACGATATTATAGCCGAGGACTTAAAAGTACATCTATCCCATAGAGGACACACAGGTGTTCCAACCCCAAAGCGGATAAACACTTTTTTGAATGACTATGTTATAGGGCAAGAGAGGGCTAAAAAAATAATATCCGTTGCTGTACACAACCACTACAAGCGGATTTACAGGCAGTCGGAGTCAGAGGTGGAACTGCAAAAGAGCAATATAATCTTAATTGGCCCCACAGGGACAGGGAAAACCCTGCTGGCTCAGACCCTTGCCAGATACCTTGACGTCCCGTTTACCATAGCCGATGCTACTACGCTGACCGAGGCCGGGTATGTGGGCGAGGATGTGGAAAATATAATCCTGAAACTCTTACAGTCAGCAAACGGCGACATTGAAAGAGCTCAGAAGGGAATTATCTATATTGATGAAATAGATAAAATCAGTAAGAAAACCGACAATCCCTCAATCACCCGTGACGTCTCCGGAGAGGGAGTGCAGCAAGCGCTTCTTAAGATAATCGAGGGGACAATAGCAAATGTGCCGCCTCAAGGCGGACGCAAACATCCTCATCAGGAATACCTCCAGGTGGACACCACTAACATACTGTTTATCTGTGGAGGGGCATTTAACGGACTTGACGATGTCATCGAACATCGTGCCGGAAAGAGCACCGTCGGGTTTGGCGCAGAGCTTTATACAAAAAAGAAAAAGGAAAATATAATGAATCAGGTAGCTACCGAGGATTTGACAAAGTACGGACTTATTCCGGAGCTTGTTGGACGCCTTCCTGTCATCGCAACCCTAGATGCCCTCAGTGAGGACGCATTGGTGCAGATTCTCGTTGAACCTAAAAATGCACTTATTAAACAGTATGAAAAGCTGCTTTCGTTTGAAAACGTAAGGCTAAAGTTTACAGACGGAGCACTCAGGGCGATTTCTAAAAAGGCAATTGTACGCAAGTCCGGTGCCCGCGGGTTAAGGGCTATTCTTGAAGAGGTTATGCTCGATGTGATGTATGAAATCCCCTCTCAAAACGGTATAAAGGAGTGCATAATCAACGAGGAAACCATAACAAACAATGTTAAGCCGCATCTTATATATGAAACACAGGTTGAACTGGCCTGAGCCAGGTTGCGGCAATTGGTTGCCAGATTAAGCAATTGATTCTTATAGGACAGGACGTCTATCAGACGTCCTGTAGCTGTCTTATCCACCTGCGCTCGGAGTATTAAGTGCAAAGACACCATGATGATTCAAACAAGGCACTTATAATTCTACCTTTTGTCATTGTTTCCATTATACTTTTCTTTTGTTACTACAGTATAAACAGGTCATATCCGTTTTATTTTATATGGGATATGGATCATCAGGTACTGCTTGACCTTTTACAAGTAAACAGCAGCATGCTTCCCAGCAATCTCACCCATCCGGGCTTTGGCATTAAGTTTCTCCTATACTTTACGCATAAAACCGCCTATGCGCTAAAATACATTTCCGTATCCGGTTTCAAAGACCTTTATGAATCTATAAGTCCTCTTGTCTGCGTAGCCGAACTAACAGATTTTTACCGCAGGCACTCCCCAGTGCTTGTCTTTCTCACGGTTTTATTTTTATGGTCTTCTCTTAACATTATTTTTAAACCCAAATGGTTGATTAGTTTATTTGTGCTTATTTTTCTGGGATTTCAGGAATCCCTTCTCTACCATAGCAGTATGATACGCTCCGAGCTGTATTGTGTGTTTTATTGGAGTTGTGCCGTATTTTTCACATCATATGCTACAAAGCAGCACAATAGCCTGCGTAGAAATACTTCTTTGATTCTTGCAGGAATTTTTATTGGATTATCCCTTCTTACGAAAGTTCAGGCCATTATGTACATATTTTTTGTAGCGCCTTTTTTTGTGTCTAACCAGTTTTACTGTACCAAGAGCAAAGACACTGAGATGTTGACTATAAACAATAAACCATCTGCACACTATTTTTACTTATGTGTCGTTAATACCGCCGTGTTTTTTCTTCTTATGTTTATGGGCTTTATTTTCAAAATGCCCAATGCTGTGGAAACTCTTAACCAACAACCTTACGGCTTTACAAAAGTGTCACTTGTTTTTATTGCTATATGGGGATTTTACTTGCTTTATAATCTGTTAGCGTTTTATATTCCCAAACTTAATACTCCTGAGCGGAAACCCTTGCTTTTGATAAATCTCATCGTGACCGGCTTCATATGTTCTTTTTTGCTGCATTTTTTGATCTATTCAGATACAAGTCTGTCTTTCAATTACTTGTTAAGTGACACTAAGGCGTTATTTTTCAATCCTCAACAAATAATGGCTAACTCTCATATGGTCAATCTGACAAAACTGACAGAGCAAATCGTATATAACCCGTTTCTTTTTGCAGTCAACGCTGCCGTTACTGCTGTACTGGCACTGGGGTACTTAATGAAATTTATAGAAATACAAAAGCGTCAGATTGTTATGCTTTTTTTACTTTTAGCGCTAACATACACAAACACCGTATTTGCAACTCGTTTTATGTTAAGGGATTACCTGTGGGTTGAGATAATGGTTAATTTTGTAAGCATATACCTTGCCCTGATAATCATGTCAAATATCAAAAAACATATAAAGCCAGTATTATTTTTTTTAATTGTTATATTTTTGATCTTGTTTACCAAAAATATCTATCAATGTGTGAAAGTGCCTGTAAGAATTAATGCAAACTATGGGCAGTACGGCTGGAAAGTAATGCTCGGCCACGTCTATAACCGTATTGGTGAAAAAAACTATGCCGCAATTATGGATTTACATTACTTAATAAAAACTAAAAATAACCATTTTTCTTATGATATTCAAAATGCCCTTAATTATGAAGACAATAAAAGAATTGCCGCATTCATTTTTCCCTGTTCAAAAGTAAACACCAGGTATTTGGGTTTTGTCGCTCAGATGGAGCATGTGTGGAGGGACAGTTTTGACTATATAATTATAGGCTTTCCTGAGGTTTTAAAAAATGCGCTGACTATTGACCCAGCATTTGCCTTGTCGCAAACAACCTGCAGGTTAAAACCTGACACTGTTTCTATAGATGAATTTGGAGGGCCATTAGTTGAGTACCAGGATAAGATCAACGGTAAACCAAAGGCTGGAATTTTACCTGTATTTGTCAGGAGGGATTTAGATGTAATATTGTTTGTTCACAAAGAGGACGAGGCAGCTCTCACAGGCATCAATCTCGTACCTATTAACATTAAGATAGTACTGTCAGATGGAAAGAATCAGCTGGAATTACACGGGCTTGAAATTAAAAAATACTCAGAGATCGACGTAAGTAAAATAAAGTATAAGTACCTCTTCGTTATAAAAGAGCTCTACCCCTATAATTACTCACCTTTAAAAATGTTCCCTAAGGCAGATAAAGACTGAAACATCCACCTCCTAAAGAACAGGTGTTACATAGATTTATATATCCTCTCTTGTCTTTGTTTGTGTGGTAGTCAGCAACAATTTCTGCAAAGAAAAGCCCTAATCCTGTGCTCCCCGAAGTGAAGTCTATGGACTTCTCCCTGTGGTTGCTTGTAGCATCTATTAGATTCTTTGGATAACCTCCACCATCGTCCTCTATAGAAATCTTTAAGTATCCGTCTTCAACTTCTGCCACAAGTCTGAGTTTTGATTTTGTATATCTGAAAGAATTGTTCATGGTGCTGTTTAACACCCCTGAGATCATGTCTAAGTCAAAAAACCAAAACAGGTCATCTTCACACTCTGTCTCTACGGATATGTTCTTATAGTCAAGCATTGTCTTGTTTTGTATAACCAGATCATTGAAAAGCTCGTTTATGGAATTGTAAGTAATGTTAAGAGAGTACATAGACTTGTCAAGTCTGTAGAGGGAAAGAAGCTGTATAAGATTATTATTTACGCGTTTAGCCTCGTAATGCAGATGCGTTAGTTGCACTGCCTCAGGGACATCAATTTCTTTAAAGTAATCAACCACATCATCAAGATAATTTAACAGCATGCTAAGAGAATTCTTCATGTCATGAACGGCTGACGCTATTATCGTTGCAAAATCTATATTTCTCTGTTCAATATCCATTTGAGCAGCCCCCTATGCCTCAGTGAGTTTTTTGTACACAGCAACAAGTTCCTGGTACTTTTTATAAGTAGGATCAACCTTTCTTATCTGATCAAGATACCGTTGTACCTGATTTACATGTTTGTCTGTCTTGCCAAACTTCTGCATATACATCAGCATTGCCTGTGCGGCGTTAGCATTGATAATCTTATTTTCAGGCAACCCCGAGGCAGCTTTTGAAAAAAAGTCTATAGCCTCAGCTAACTTCCCGTTTTTAACCAGCATAACACCATCGTTATTTACCTTTATGATTTCCCGCTTTGTAGCGGCAATCATCCGCTCACCCTCTGTCTGCATATCGGCACTGGTAAAGACCTCCTGGGCCTTCTTTAGAACCTTTTCATTATCGTGGTTATTCCTGATAACATCCTGCATTATTTGGTTGGCTTTATCGGCCTCTCCCAGTTTAAAAAATGATCCTGCAATATCAAGAGAGGCCACGGAGTTAACTGTTCCCTTCATTCCGCTAAAAAGAGAATTAGCCTCTTCTATTGAGCTCTTTAGGTCTGCTTCATTGCCAAGTTCCTTGTGGGCAAGCCCCTGCATTAAAGTTGCCTGAAGGGTTGACTCTCTGTCATTGGTAAAGATAGTTTTTGAATCCTGAAGAACTTTAAGTGCTTTTTCAGGAGTTTTCTTATCCAGCATCACCTGTGCAAGCCCTGTGTAATCCTTAGCGCTCTTGAAACAGGAGTTCTTACCGAGATCAACCGCTTGCTTGTATGAATTTTCAGCAGTAGCCAGGTCATTGTTTTTATAGGCTAAATCCGCTAACGCCTTCTGTCTTAGAATTGCCTTAGGAGACAGCTCAAGAGCCCGCATCAACATACGCTGTGCCTCTTTTGAATCCCCAAGCGCCTCCAGAACCTTTGCCAGCCAATCGTATGCTTCAACAAATGACCTGTTTTCATCAATTATCTCAAGAAATATTTCCTTAGCCTCCATATGTTTAGTGCTTAAAAACAGGGCCTTACCAAGCCCCAGCAGCGCCCATGGGAGTCTTCTTATATTTACAATTTGATTATATATTGATTCTGCCTCAGGATAATCCCCCACCGTTATTGAAAGTTCTGCCTTTAGCTTAAGCAACTCATAAAGATTTTTGGGCTTGGACTGAATCTTATCATTACACATTTTGAGCGCGCTGTGGTAATCTTTGCGGGCAAGAGCTTTATCTATGGTTGCAAAATCATTTTTCTTTTCCATGATTTTTTCAAGACGGGCCAATAACGCCTCTTTTGTAAAGGGCTTTGTCAGATAGTCATCCGGCTTATACTCCATCGCACCCATGACCATTCTCATAGTGTTTTCTGCTGTAATCATAATGAATATGGCCGAGTATTTAAGGATTTCCTTGTGCTTAGCCTCTTCAAGTATCTGCTGACCGTCCCGCTTATTTTCGCCCAGGTTGTAATCACAAAGGATTAAATCGTATGATTTCAAAGCTATTTTATCTATCGCCTCATCGCCATCCCCTGTGTCATCCACATCACTTGCGCCCAGAGACTGCAGCATCTTCTTAACAGAATACCGAAACTCGGAAAAATCATCTACCAGCAAACATCTCTTACCTTCTAAAATTAACTTTAACGGCATCTCTATACTTCTCCACTACAGGTTGACCGCTTGCAAGGCATCAACCGCTTTTTTCTCAGAAGCACCTTACTCACCTCAGCACTTTGTGCAATACCTGTATATTTCAACATTAACAGCTAAATTATACAAATAATAAAATTATCTGTCAACAGATATTATAAACAAAAAAATTCACACAATCTTAGGTTGACAAAAACTACTGATTATTAAATTGAAGAGATCTAAAATATCTACTTTGCCTCAGACATTTTTTCTTTTAATAAATATGCGCTTTGTAGATTTCTCCTTGCCATTTCCATATCTGGTGCAAGCTTTACTGCTCTGTCTAATAACTCAATTGATTTGTCCACATCCCCTAAGTATGCGTAAGAAACACCAAGACCGTTGAAAGCTGCAGCGTTTTCAGGGCTGATTTGCAGCGCTTTTGTAAATTCCTCTTTAGCTGCAGCAAAATCTTTTAACTGAAACAAGAGTATTGTTCCAAGATTTATGTGCGCCTGCAAAAACCTAGGATTAATGGCTATTGCCTTTTTCAGTGCGGCCACACCCTCTGCCACCCTGCCGGTTTCAGCAAGATACAACCCCAGATCTACAAACATAACCTGATTATTTTCTGTAACACTTATAGCACGCTCAAACAGTGTTTCGCTGTTTTTCCAGTACGTGCTTTGCTTTACGGCAACAAAGCTTAAAAACACTATGGCAACCGCTGCTATAACAGGATACAGTTTTGTTAAATAATTGCTGGACCTCCCAACAGAAGGAAACGCCATAACAATTATTAAAAAAAGACCGATATGCGGTATATACGAGTATCTGTCAGCCATTGCCTGTACACCAACTTGCACAAATCCTATTGCAGGAACCAATGTTCCAATGTACCAAAACCATCCGATAAAGACATATGGATGTTTTTTTATAAGCAAAATGGATACAAAGCTAATAACTATCAACAACGACAGTGCAGCAGCAAAAACAACTGGATTTACCGCCTCAGGGAGCGGATACAGGGCGCATAAGTTTATGGGTATAAACATCTTATAGAGATACTTAACATAAGAAACTATCGCATTCATAAATGCAGTGGAAACAGGCAAATTGGTTATGGAGCCGCCTTCTTTTTGGACATGCAAGGTTATAAGGCACGAAATCACAGTGAGCAAAATAAAAGGTAATTTCTCCTCTATAAGAACAATTGTGGATTTCGATAAATTAGTAAATCTTCTTAAAGGCAAAAAATCCAAAAGCAACGCTAAAAATGGTAACGTGACCCCCATGGGTTTAGAAGCCAGTGAAAAGGCAAATGCGAAAAATGCAAAAAAGTAGTATAGTGCTTTCTTTGAAGCAGTATAGCTGACATAAAACAACAAAGATAAAAAAAAGAAAAACGCACTAAGAACATCCTTTCGTTCGGAAATCCATGCCACAGATTCCACCCGCAGCGGATGAACCGCAAACAGGGCTGCTATTACAAAAGCCCGCGGTGAGGATTTAGTAAGGCGCAAAAACAGAAAAAACACTAAAATTGTATTGACGCAGTGAAAGGCAAGGCTTGTTATGTGATGCCCGCGAGGGTTAATGCCAAACATAGACACATCCAGCATGTGTGAAAGTAAAGCCATGGGAAACCAGTTGGAGTCAACATGAGCTGTAAGCGCCCACTTTACATTTTCCAATGTAAGCCCCCTAAGAACATTTGGATTTCCTGTTACGTACTTAGGGTCGTCGTATTTTACGAAATCATTACTTAAAGAGGGATAGAAAACGGTTATTGTGAGCGCAACAAGACCAGCTGCCCAAAAAGCAGTAAAGTAATTTTGACGTATTGTTTTAAGTGAAATCATAATTTAGCGTTGGCTTTCTTTGCTATAGCTTTAAGAGCAATCATTTTGTTTTTTGCGGCATCACTGTGTGTTGGGTCAAGAGTCAGAGCTTTGTCAAAGAGCTCAATTGCGTTCTTTTCCTTACCATTTAGGGCAAGCACAACACCAAGCCCGTTGTAATCGTCAGCGTTGTTTGGATTAATGCTGATTGATTTTTCAAAACACCATACAGCTTCTTTTGTTTTTTTTAGTTGAAATAAATAAACTGTCCCAAGGTTTGTGTAGGACTCTGAAAACTTTGGATTGGCGATGATGGCTTTCTTTAACTGCTCTGCTCCATCCTGCGGCTCTCCGTTTAATGCCAACGCTACACCAAGATTAGAGTACATCACGTAATTATTTTCTGTGACTGCCACGGCATGTTTAAAAAGCGTTATGCTGTCTTTCCAGTAGTGCTGCTGATTTATAGTTAAGGATAACATAGTGGCGGCTAAAATCACCGTTACGAGATAAAACAACTGCTTAAAGAACTCATGTTTGTGATATAGCTTAAGAGAGAAATTAACAATAATCAGAAACAGTCCAATGTAAGGCATATACGTGTATCTGTCCGCCATTGACTGAAGCCCCACCTGTACAAGGCCAATTACGGGTACAAGCATTCCCAAAAACCAAAACCATCCAGTAAAAACATACGGGTTGCTTTTAACTTTTGATATGGCAACCGCTGAAGCTGTTACTACAAAAATAAGCGAAACCAAAAGAGCAGTCTTTGAGATTTCCTGAGGTAACGGATAAAAAACCGCTAACCTTACAGGAATAAACAGTTTATACACGTAATGAGCATAACCAATGACAGCGTTTTCCACTCTGTAATCTATAGGCAGTATGGTCATAGCACCGCTTACTTTTTGAACGTTAAACGTTATAAAACATGAAATTACCACAAGTAATAAAAGTGGGATTTTCTCATACAAGAGCCTGAATATAGAACCCTGAGTTTTAATTCTGTTAAGAGGCCAAAAATCAAGTAGTAGCAACAAAAAGGGCAAGGTTACAGCCATAGGTTTTGACATGAGGGCTAGTGTAAACGAAAATATAACGGCCAAATATCTTAAAACCACAGGCCTTCTGACATATTCCGCATATAAATAAATTGTTAAAAAACAAAACAGCGCACACAATACATCCTTTCTCTCTGCCACCCATGCCACAGACTCAACACGAGTCGGATGAATGGCAAAAAGCAGAGCAATCAAAGCTCCCCGCCAAACTGTTTGCCCTAAAGCGGTAAGAGCAATAAACAATATTACTGAGTTAAGCGCATGAATCAGTACGTTTGTTAAATGGTGGCCGGAGGGGTTTAACCCATAAAGAGAGATGTCAGCCATGTGTGAAATAACAGTCAGAGGAAACCAGTTGCCGTCAACAATGCCATTTACCGCCCATTTAACGTTTTCAAATGTAAGGCCCCGCTGTATCTGCAGATTGGCCGTTATATAATGCTGGTCGTCATATTTAACAAAATCGTTGTGCAGCACCGGCAGATATGTTAAAACACTGACAGTAAAAAGAATAATTGCTGTTGCTATGTTAGCATTGTTGCCGTTTATTTTTCTGAATGAGATATATTGCATGAATTTTGAATTCATATAAGTATAGAAAATACCTATAACAAGTGTCAATAGTCATAGGAATTATACCA
>JADFYB010000245.1 GCA_015233245.1 Nitrospirota bacterium
CGTATCCGTAATAGACATAAACACCACAGCTAAAGAGGAAAAGAAACACCTGTTGTCTAAAACCAAACCGCTGATTATTCCAGCTTTTACAATTATTGTGTTTGGCTCAGTAATACTGTTTACTGTTTTTTCTATGATGGTAAACGAAAGAAAAAATGAGATTGGAATGCTCAGAGCACTTGGAGCAAAACGCAAGGACATTTTCTATGGGATAGTTATCGAGGCCACCTTAATTACTGCTACTGGCTTGTTTTTAGGTATCATATTTGGGAATGCTGTATTTTTTGTTTTAAAAAATTCGATAATGGGAAATCTCGGTTTTCTTTACGTTTGGCCGTCACCTGCCACAGCAATTGCTGTTTTTGCGCTGACTTTTGCGATAAATATTCCGGTAACTCTGTGTGCCGCCATATACCCTGCCATGTCGGCAGCCAGGATAGAACCGTATGCCGCTATCCGAGAGGGATAAAAGGCATTTTACCTTCCCATAAATCTCAACAGCGCATTAACAAGAGTCAATGGATGGGGCGGGCAGCCTGCAATATAGAGATGTGGTTTAATTTGATTTAGAAATGATCTGTCTATAGCTTTTGAGTTAGCGAATATTCCGCCGCTTAGGGCGCATGTGCCGGCAAGAATCACTACTTTTGGCTCAGGAATTGAGCGGTAAGTCTCTTCTACTGCGTGTGCCATGTTTTTTGTAAGCGGGCCTGTTAAGATTAGAGCGTCTGCGTGAAGTGGAGATGTTACAAATTCTATCCCAAACCGCCCGATGTCAAAATTTACGTTAGAAAGCGCATTTAACTCAAGTTCGCAGCCGTTACAGCCGCCCGCTGATACTGAACGCAGTTTAAACGATTTATTGAATAATTTTACTATGTGATTGTCCGGTACTATCTCAGGCTCTCTGTGCACAGAGCTTATCACCAGGTCCTTTAAATCAGTCGAGGCTAATTCAATCCGATTTGTAAAACGTATGATTCCGTCAGTACAAACCCTCGAACACTCCGGACACAGTATACACTTTGACAAGTCTATTGTTATAGGATTATACGTTATTGCCGACACAGGACACGCCTCCATACATCTGTAGCAGGCATTAGCACACGTCCCGTCTGATATTTTTGGCAGCCCTCTGAAATTAACCGGCGGCAGCGCCATATTTTTTATGCTCTGAAACCGCTGATTTAGTCTTGTCTTTATTGCACTAAACATAAATTACCTGCTCCGTTCATATTCTACTATAAATCATGGGCGCTGAATGATAAGTCAAAACTCCTGTTGCAAAGCGGAAAATCTGAAATCCCGTTTCCTCGCATGGCAAGTGTGAGAGCTATCCAGTTGTGAAACGAGGGGTCTGTCACGCGGTAGTGCTCAAGCTCACTGTTACGCCCGGTCATTGACGTATGTGTAACTGCTCCGCGCCATCCCTCCACTGTCGTAACCACAAAGGAGTCAGCTTTCATCAGCCTCGCCTCTTCTTTTATGCCGCCAGTCATTATGCCAAGATTGAGCCATCTGCGCAGAAGTTCGATGGATTGCTCTATCTCAAGCACCCTTATGCGCGCTCTTGCTGCCACATCTCCAGCCTTTAACAACACCGGCTCTATGCTGTCTTTTACATAGACCCCGTATGGCTGATCCGCACGGGCATCAATAGGCAGTCCGGAGGATTTAGCCGCTATTCCTATAATGCCAGCCCGCCACGCCGCCTCTGTGCTCACTGTCCCCATGTACTCAATCAGAGACTGCACGCCGGGGTCATTAAAAAAATATTCATTTATGATTTCCAGATCTCTGCTAACATCATCAAATATTCTTAACACATGCTCCCTGCTCTTTACCTCTATGTCGCTTAACACGCCACCCGGACGAATCAGCCCCCGCCCAAAGCGGCAGCCGGAAATCATCAGCATCGTATCCATTATAGTGTTTCTTAAACGCCCGTAGGTCGAAGCACCTGGTAAAAACCCTATATCAAGCGACATACCACTAAGTCCCGATAAGTGCATAGCTATCCGCTCAAGTTCAAGAGCTATTGCCCGTATTATTTCCGCCCTTGCTGAAACCCTGACTCCCGACATTGCCTCTATAGCAAGCGCATGTGCCCACACATGCCCTATTACCGTGTCTCCCGCTATTGACTCGGCAAGCGCTGATTTATTCATTGGATTTCCAGTTGTAAAGAGTGCCTCTACCCCTCTGTGCTGATACCCTGTCTGTATTTCTAAATGGAACACATCCTCGCCATGGCACAAAAACCTGAAATGCCCGGACTCCGTTATCCCGCCATGAACCGGCCCTAGGGCTGTTTCATGAACCTCTCCTCCGGTTGACTTATAAAACGGATAATCGGCAATTTCGCTGCGCACAGTTGCGCCATAGCCGTACCTTACGGGTTTTAACCACGGATGCCCCTCAGGCACTATTCCGTACTCTTCATATAGGTTTCGTTCAAACAACTGCATGGTTAGAACTGTGTTTGATATGGAATCGTATCTGCCCCCCCGCTCAGTCTGTGCCGTAGCAACCGTCAGATGGTTAGAAATGTCATCGGATAAAACCGCTACTACGGATATGTTACCGTTAGCGGCTTCGTAACCAAAAAACTGTATCACCCTTAAGCCTTGCTGAATTTGAGCAGCAATCCCCTCCATCAAGTCACTTAGATGAAGCACAGGGATTTGCCGCCGCGGGATTGCCACAGAGTTATTTGTCGTCAGCCATTTGCTGTTCACTATAATTTAATAACCTCCTAAGATGTAAGCAGCGCCGTGAAGAAGCCAGTTTAACTCAAAAGGAATACTAATTCCAAGAATTAGTATAATCAAAAGAAATACCCATTGAGGCAGAAGTGACAACACAGGCTCTTTAACTGCCTCCGCATTTTCGTCACAAACTGAGGCGGTTGCATCTGACGGTCTTTTCGACAAAACCATTTGAAACACTGATTTCATTAAACCATATGCAGCAGTTGCCGATAGTACTGTAAATACGGCAAGTGTTATCCATCGGCTATCTGTCACCATTTGTTTAATTATAATAAGCTCACTAACAAAAATTCCCGAAGTTGGAATTCCTGTTATAAATAAAGCGGCAGCAACCAATGTAACAGAACTCTGAGGGATTCTCCTCATTCCCCGGCAGATGCCGCTGGTTTTAATTGTGCCGTAAGTGTAGAGAAAATTTCCGCTGGTTAAAAACAATGTGTGCTTTAGCAGGGAGTGGCAAAGGGTATGAAGAATGGCGGCATATATTGCAAAGCCGCCAAGTCCCAGAGCAGTTGCAAGCACTCCCATATGGGCTACAGTGGAATAAGCAAGCTTTCTTCTGAAATTATCAACACGAGGGATAAACACGGCCCCTGTGAGCAAAGAGATAAGCCCCAAAGTAAGCAGCAGTCCCCGGATAAAGGGAATCATCAATGTGGATGAAAGTATTTGATAGTATCTTAAAATAGCCAGAAATGCAGAGGCTTGCAGAGTGCCTGAAAACAGCGCTGAGGCAGGAGAGGGAGCTTTAGAGTGGGCATCGGGAAGCCATGTGTGCATGGGAGATAGTCCCATCAGTGCGCCGTAACCAACAAGAGCAAATGTAAAAGCCATCCCGCCCCACAGCGGCGATATTACAGATGAGTAATTTGCAAGGGTATCAATGCTAAGGTTATGCCCCAGCACATAGTCGGAGGCTTCAATCATAGAGCGCACTCCGATCAATGAAAGCACTATACCAACCGAACAAATAAATAGGTGTTTCCATGCTGCCTCAAGTGATTCCTTATCCCTGTGATGCCAAATAAGTGTGGCGGCAGCAAGTGGCACTGCCCCAACAAACAACCACATCAAGGCAAGATTTCTGCTTAGCACAGCCC
>JADFYB010000246.1 GCA_015233245.1 Nitrospirota bacterium
CAGGATGAGGAATTCATTATAATTTTAGATATAGATAAGATATTTTCCGCTGATGAGTTGACGATTGTTAGCGACATGAAAGGCGGACGTACTTCTTCAGAGACAGAAGAGGAGATGGCGGTGCTGCACGCTTGAGGAACTCTCTGACAAAGGATACAGAATAAGGATTTTAACCACAGATGGACGTAGATAAAAAAAACAATTTGCGGATTAATCTTTTTAAGAGTTCCTTTACAGACTGCTATTAATAGAAAACATTATTTACAAAGTCTGACTTTTCCATATATCCCATACCTGAGAGCTGCTTTTCTATTTCGGCAAAATACATTGAGGCTACAACAACAAACGGCCTTTTGTCATGCCTGTTTTTTAATGAATCCGGGCAATACACATCAAGTCCATAGAACTCCGTTCCCCATCTTTCAGGATTACCGTCTATAAATCCATTTACGTAAAAACCAATTTCATTCATCATAAATCTTGTGGAAATACCGGCTGTGCCCGCACCCCATATATATATTTTCCTGTCTTCAACTTTAGGGATGATTTTTCTTAATTCATCAAGCGTTACAGAGACAATTTCATCTTTTTCTTTAAGCATAGCTGATGTGTTCACACAACTGTTTAAGTTTTTACCTTTTTTTATGATTTCACTTAAACTCTGTTCAGATACATCCGTGTATTCTAAAGTTTTTAGGGAGGCTGAATATGCTTTTACGGCTTTGGAGTTAAACACTAAGTAATCAGCATATTTATAAATAAACTCATGCTGGAGTTTATAAATCTCAAGGAGTTTTCCCCGTTCATATTCACTAACCCCACGGCTATGGGAAACATCCCACGGTCGGTCTTCAATCTCACAAAATACGTTTGAATCACAGTTACACTTACGTGTGACTCCGAGTTTATAAAACGAACTTGTGCGTCCCTTAAGCCATATTAAATCAAAACGATCCCTGTTTACTCTGATAAACTCTTCAAACTCCCATATATCGTGGCAAACCTCAATGCCAGGAAATTCAGAAAAGTTTTCAATCTGGTTTTTCAAGATTCCGCCCTCTTGATAAAATGAAACTTTAACGCCTCTGTTCATCAACTCTGCGGTTAATGCACGCAAGTTAAAACCATTTTTTGGTGTATCAGTTGCAGAGGGCATAGTGGTAACAAACAAAACCCCTTGAGTTTTACCATAAACATAGGTTCTGTTAGCAAATTCATAATCACGTGTAAAGTGGTTACTCTTAAGCTGCGTTTTCCACCTCTCTAAAAACGCACAGCGGTCTCTAAACAACAACTCATCCTTTATGTGTGAGTCAGGTTTTGGTTTTTCGATGTAGTTTTCATCGGGTGCAATCAAGTAGGCTTCAGTATCAGGTAAATAAAAAACTTTAAGTCCGCGGCTTCTTACAAAAAAGCACAAATCTGCGGCTTCATATAAATCAGTTTTGTAAGTACGGTAATTGAGTGCATAATCTCTTAAAATATCTCCTGTAACAGCGAAACATCCCTCAGCATAGAAATCAATTTCCCTGAGAAAATTACATTTATCGGAATAAGGATTTTCTCCAAAGTCCAGATGGTTAGTAAAATAGCCGTTTGCCCACATAGTAGAGCCGATATTTTTTACCTGCCCCTCACGATTTACCACTCTTACGCCTAAAAAGCCGCAACGGTTGATTCGTAAGAAGGATTCCCTTATTACATCAAAAAAACCCGCTTTCATTTCACATGCCCCGTGCACTAACACAACGTATTTGCCGTTTATCGGTTCGGCTGATAATAATCCGCTTAAAGTAACATCTGAAGAGAGTGTGGCAACTCTGAGACCTTTCACATGATTTAACCATTCGTTATAATTATCTAATCCATCCGGTAAAACCGCTATAATTTCTATTTGCATATTTTTACATTGCTCAGTTACAGTGTAAATGGTGTGAAGAAGAAGCGGGAAACTACCGGCATAGGCCAAAATAACAGTGAATTGGGGCTTATCAGTGGCCGTATAGGCAGCAAACGGTTTAAAACACTCATAAAAACTCCTTCTTATGGAAACCTGAGGCCCTGGAAACTCACCCTCAGAAATAACAGGATGTGTCTTTCCCCTCATCCACACATCATAGAAGTATAATTTTTCAGTGTACTCTAAGAGAACATTAATTGAGTCCTTAAACCAACCGGTATGAAGTGGTTCAGTTATGGATGGAAAATGAACAAAGTATCCTGTTGCGTGCAGTGCAACTGCCTGATAAAACAAAAACTGCGACATTTTGTTAATTTCTATAACCCGAATATCGAGATGAGCATTGTAGATGTCTAAAACCTCGTCAGCACCGAAAATATCCGTTATAATCAGCACTTCAAGGTCCCGGTTTATTTGAGTCAAAACTTGTGTAATTGTATTTTTTAGCGTTTTTATATGCCATGTGGACTCTTCATGCAGAGCTTTGACAAATGGAATGGCAAGCGTACCAATTGGTTTGTCAGAATGCTGTGATGACAGGTGTTTGTATCGCTTATAGATTTCACGGGTTTCGGGGTAAAAGACACTCCAGTTGGCAAAACCGCTTTTAGATTCCTTGTGAAAGCGATAGACTGACAGAGTCTCCGGGATATAGTAAAACTTGTGCTTTTGAGCAAACCTTAAGAACAAATCATAGTCCATCATGTATTTTAAGGATGTGTCAATGTTGCCAAACTCATTAAGCAGAGTGCGTTTAAAAAACACTGAGGGCTGATTAGGCGGCACATTGTGGCTCCAGTAGCGGAGCATTTTTTCAAAGTTAAGCTCGGAGTTAATATTAACGTAGTGTTCTGCGGAGTTTTCAAAATAGTACAGACAATCACCGTATATAACGCTTGCCTCGGGATTATCCTTAAACGCAGCGGCTACCTTATGATACGCTCCGGGGTAGTGGTAGTCGTCTGAGTTTATCCATGCGATGACATCTCCGGTAGCCATCTTAAATCCCTTATTTATCGCATCAGCCTGACCCTCGTCACGCTCCGAGACCCATTTCAGGTGGGGATAGCTCCTGAGAATATCGAGTGTGTTATCAGTTGAACCGCCGTCAATAATGATGTGTTCAAAGTCAGGGTAATCCTGTCTGAGAACGTTTACGATGGTTTCCTCGATGTATTTCCCCTGATTATAGGAGACTGTCACAACTGAAAACTTAAGGCATCCCATACGGTAGTATTATAAAACTTTAGATTTAGATTAGTACATGATATAGTTGAGTAATGCAGCAGGACAACCTGCGTTGTATTATATTATAATAAATAAACTAAATTATGAAGATATGTTCATATAATGTAAACTCGGTAAAGCAGCGCCTTGAACTGATTGCAGAGTGGCTTAAGCGCCGTGAAAACGACATTGACGTGCTTTGCCTTCAGGAGTTAAAAGGAGTGGACGAGACATTTCCCCATGAGTTTTTTAACTCACACGGCTTTCTTCATTGTGAGACATTTGGCCAGAAAGCTTACAACGGCGTGGCAATATGCTCAAAACTGCCGCTTACCAACGTAAAGCGCGGATTTACTACAGACACTGCGGATGCTCAGAGAAGGGTCATACAAGCAGATATTGGCAACATTAGTATAATAAATGTCTATGCCCCGCATGGAGACGAAAGAGGCGCAGAGAAGTATTACTATAAATTAAACTGGTATAAGCTTTTACTTGACCATATTGCTAAGGCGGGTAAAAACATAATTATAGTCGGTGATTTTAATGTAACCATGGCTGATATTGACGTCTATAACCCCAAAGCGTATCACGACACGATTGCCACCATGCCTGAGGAAAGAGAGTCACTGCAAAGAGTTATTGATTTAGGACTTACTGATGCTTTCAGGCATTT
>JADFYB010000247.1 GCA_015233245.1 Nitrospirota bacterium
AGGCTTCTGGGCTCAATACAGACACAGGGGAAGTAGTGGAAAAACATGAATAGCAGCGTTATTATAGAGTGGAGGAATTAATGGATGATACATCGGAAAGAAGATCGCTTGTAGCAGGTGGATTGGCAAAGGCGTTAAATGCAAGCGGCTCTGCCCTTGTAAACGTCTATGACACTACAGCGGGTCTTGTTTCAAAGGCAGCGGATGCTGTTACCGTGTTGAAGCCAAAGGGTTCAGTTGGTCCTGTTTTTAGAAGAGCTGTAAAGTTAAATACAAAAGGTAGATTGGATTTAAAGATAAAAGACATTGAGAGAATCCTTAGTTCTGGCAAGAAGAACTTAAAAGAATTTGAAACCAAATATGATGTGTTTTCAACAATCCTCCGTGACTTATCGATGCTTAAGAAACAGCTTGAGAAAAATCAAGCTGGTATTGAGGAAAAGATAACCACACTGTCTGAGCAGTTAATGGATGTTTTAGAGTCTCTAAGCAGCCGTCAAAATGCAGATGGACAGGGAGAGAGTCTGCCGGCAATAAACTATGTAAGAAGAGAGCACGAAAAAATAGATTACGAAAAAATCTCTGATGCCACAAAAGAAACCCTGAGAGAATTTGAAAAGCGGCTGGCTGCGTTTTTATCCGCTGCCCCATCACTTAGAGGAGACTCTGATATAGGCCATGCTATTAATGAATCGGCGCTTTCCAATCTCTCAAAGCAGATAGCTGGAATTTCAAAAGCTCTTAGCACTCTGCTTGCCGCCACTGTTAATATTGGCGCTCAGAAAACAGACTACGACAAAATAACCAATGCCAACAGGGATGCCTTGCAGGACTTTGAACGCCGGTTTGTGCCGCTAACAGTTGCTCTTAGAGACATTCCATCGCTTATAGGCCGGCTTGAGAAAAATCAGGCGGCAGTGGAGGGTAAACTCACGGGGCTTTCAAAGCACACAGTGGAGATGCTGTCAGCCTTAAAGGGGCTTCTTGCTGTGGGAGCAGCTCAAAAGGGCGGTATAAATAAAGCTGAGCTGTCAAAACTGAATTTTGAGACTATAGATTACGAAAAAATAGCCGATGTCAGCAAAGGCTCTATGAGGGATTTTGAGAAGTTATTGGTACCTCTTGCCTCAGCCCTCAGAGAGATTCCATCAGTAATTAACCGGATTGAGAATAATCAGGCAGGCTTAGAAAATAAACTCTCTGTGCTTTCAAAACAAACAGGAAATATGGTATCAGTGCTAAACGCTCTCCTTGCCTCTGGTGCCGGTAAGAGCGCTCCTGTCAGCTCATCAACGCCTGTAATCAACACTACTGAAAACACAACTGTAATAGAGGAAAAGCTTACTGAGCTTTCAAAACAGATGGGGGATGTTGTCTCGGTTTTAAGAAATTTTCTTGCAGCAAGTCAAAGAGTTCACTCAACAAGTGAATACGAAAAGATAGATTATGAAAAGCTCACCGTTGAAAGGATTGATTATGAAAAAATCGCAAGCATAAACAATGGAATTCTAACTGGCCTTGAAAATAAATTAGACTCACTCTCATCACTTTCCAACGATGTATCAATCGTAAAAACTCAGACAAAAGAAGTGCAGTCCGCTTTAGAAGGTAAGCTCACAGGACTGACCGGTGAAGTCACAACGGTTAAAGGTGCATTAGTACAAATCATCAGATTCCTGATGAATATGTCACCCAAAAAGTAAACGTAAGGATTTAAGTAAGGGATTTTATTAAGGGAAGTCCTGCGTCTGAGCAATCTTGCAGATTGCTCAACAGTGTTTGGAACAAGTAAATGCTGACGATTAAACGCTAAAGTTGAACCAATGACCTCGATACTATAAATATCTATAAACAAATTCCACTGCGTGTTGCAATTCATTACTAAGCCGCTATATAATGTTTGTCAACGAGGGCATATGTTTATTAAACAGGTGTTAAATATAATTAAAAATAGTTGGCAAGATTCCAAATATAAAGTGTATTGGTATTATTTTTTAAATCTTGACGTATTTAAATATGAATATATTGTCGCAGAAGCACCGGAGGATCAAAGAAAAAGAATTGAAAGCATAAAGGATGCCCTCGACAAATCAGCCTCTTATAACAGAAACCTCCTTGCATTTTTTTTAGCCGTTCTTGCTTATGTTTTAATTATAGTCATATCAACAACCGACAGAAAATTATTAATACCAGATAGCACAATAAAACTTCCAATCCTTACAGCAGAGGTTCCTCTCCTAATTTTTTACGTTGTAACGCCTTTGATTATTTTTATATTGCATTTAAACCTTCTTCTTAACCTTTATTTCCATGCTAAGAAGCTCTACCGGTGGGCAAAAAATCCTCTAAACGAAAATGAGCAATTGTCCGCCTTCATTTTTAACTACACCGTAAAGTACGAACAATCAGGAATGATTAAAATGCTTATGGCAGCGATTATGTACATTATGTATTTTATAATAGCGCCTGCTGTTTTAATTTGGCTTGCATACAGATTTCTGCCTTATCACAGTTATCTAATTTCACTGCTTGTTCATGTTCTGTTCATAGTTCTAGATTTCGTTTTGTCCATTTTATCTATGAGTAAATTGATCGAGCTTGAAAATGAATTTAAAGAAGAACGTTTTAAAAAAGAACCATTTAAGAAATACTTTGATTTTGTTAAAAACTTAAAAATTATTTTATTTTCTGCCCTTGCTGGACTATCTACTTTAATATTAGTCATATCCCCTCAACTCTACCCTCAACTCAACCTTCATCACAACCTTGAGTTAAACGGAGGAAACTTTCTGCCAGAGGAGCTAAAAGATTTATGGCTTAACCCTGACATCACAGACGAGAAAAGATTTGAGATTATGAAGAAAAATAATCTAAAGGGACTTGACTTAAAAGGGCGTGACTTTAAAAATGCTAACCTGGAAAATTCAATTTTCCTAAATGCTGACTTTGAAAATGCTGACTTACGAGGAGCTCATTTATTGTCTGCTAACTTGCAGGGGGCTGTTTTAAGGTCTAACCTACAGGGGGCTAAACTAGATGTTGTTAACCTACAGGTAGCTGAGTTATGGCATGCTAAATTACAAGGTGCTTCTTTATGGTATGCAAACCTACAGGTAGCTGAATTAGAGGGTGCTAACTTACAGGGGGCTTCTTTATGGCATGCTGACTTACAGGGGGCTGACTTACAGGCGGCTGACTTACAAGGTGCTGATTTAGAGTTTGCTGACTTACAGGGGGCTTATTTAAATAGTGTTAGGATAAAATGCGCATCCGGTTTTGATAATGCCACTCTTAATGGTATCTATTACAAATACAAAACTTTAGATTTTGAAACGGATGCAGATTGGGATAATCTAATAAAAATAGAAGTTATAAAAACAAAGATTGGAAACTTAAGGAGGACTTGTGACAAATTTGATAATAAAACAAAAGATAGGATAGAGGGATTATTCAAAGCCAATAGAAATGCAAATGAATTTATACGGGTAAGAAAAGAATTGGCTTGCAAGGATGTTCAGTTAGCAGAAAAGATGTTATTACAAAATATTGAAATATACGATGACAATACAAACACAGAAATCGATGTAAATAAAGCAATAATAGGTTATATGAAAGTCAATTGTACAAATATCTATGACAAATTAGGTAATTTTTATAAAAAATAGGTAAAATGACAACATTTGTTTTATAATGTTATTAAGAAGATCAGATACTTAAAGTCTGTGCTAAACAAGTGGAGATGAGGGAAATGAACAACTTAAAGGATGAGAAGAGTCCCTATTTACTTCAACACGCTGAAAATCCTGTTAACTGGTACCCTTGGTCTGAGGCGGCTTTTAGTAAGGCAAAGGAGGAGG
>JADFYB010000048.1 GCA_015233245.1 Nitrospirota bacterium
CTAAATGTCATCTTTTCCCAGATTTCAATTCCCTTAATGGCATCCTTTAACTCTTTCACGGTAGAACCTAAGCCCTTAGGGTACTGTTCGGTTACTACTATTGGCACACTGTGGAGTTTTGCCGTCTCAACAAGATTTAAGGTGTTAGCTGTCAGTGCCTCTTTGTCTTCAACAACTGCCACTAACTTTTCCTGTATATCCACAATCAGTAAAACTGTGTCATCAGGATTTATAGTAAATATATTCATAGTCTGTTAATTTACACAATTACTGGTATTTTACTCAACATAAAAAACTTTTGATTTTTTTCATATTTTATCCCGTATACCTGTATTATATTACCATAAAGCTGTCAAAAAAGGAATTATGATAAGGGAATTTAAGTGATAAATAAACATTAAACTATTTTTTTGTTGAAACACTGTAAACTGCCAATATTGACATAAACAGTGTGACTTTGCTATAGTCTGACGTGGTGAAATGAAAGCGCTATCTCTGGCAACCGCTGACTGCTGAAGGGGTATTCATGGAGAAGCGCAAAATAAAAAAAACGGCAGCAGGGGTTAATTAACCGGGTTAGCGTCGGCAATTTTATTAATTAATAATCATACGGAGGGCGTTTTGCCGGCAAAAGTCGTCCTTGAGGTTACGGAGGGTAAGCTCAAAGGTAAAAAATATAAATTTTTGGAGCGTACCACCTGCATAATTGGCAGGGGTGTTGACTGCAGCCCCCGCCTTCCCGATGATGATGAACACCGCACAATTTCCCGCCACCACTGTCTTTTGGATATAAACCCGCCCGGCATAAGAATCAAAGACTTCGGCAGCTTAAACGGCACCTATGTCAATGGCATGAAGATTGGCCAGCGTCAGAAAACTCAGGACATAAACGAAATATCTCAACTGGAGTTTCCCGAATACGATCTGAAAAAGGGTGATGAAATTAAACTCGGTTCGACTGTTTTTAAAGTCAAAACGTATGAATCCCCAACATGTTCAATATGCGGGTCCGATTTACCCTTTGATAATATTGCTGAGTACAAAACCAAGGACGGTAGTTATATCTGTAGGACCTGCACTGAAAATAAAACTCTAAAGGATACTGTTACCCCATTGACCAAATGCACCGGCTGTGGAAAAACCCTCGGTAAAGACAGTGTTGAACAGTCCTCAGGGCTTTGCACCGTCTGCCGTGACGATCCCATGCAGGTAGTGAAATCCCTTGTGCCGGCAGAGGAAAAAGACAAAGATTGGGTGGTTTAATTTAATGTTTTGTTGGTATGATTGTGAGGAAAGAGTTTTTTAACCGGCGTTCCGCCGCTTAAAAAGTCTTAATGCGAACTCCGCCCGCAAAACAGATGATCAGATTAGAAAATTTACAGAATGTTATCGTTTTGTACGGCACCGTTTTCTTATTCACATAAGATGTGTTAAAATTACCATACACTGTGATTTTCTATATGTTATAAAAGACAGGAGATCTTGGGAACTTGGGAGAACAAGTAAGAGTATATATTTCTTCAACATACGATGACCTGAAAGACTATCGGGCTGAGGTTATAAAGGCGTTAAGAAAAATAGATATTACCCTGGTAAATATGGAAAATTATAACGCTGGGGATAAGAAGGCTATAAAAAAGTGTCAAGAAGACGTAGCTGGTTGTACTATTTATGTCGGCATCTTTGCACGAAATTATGGTTTCGTCCCCAAAAGTCATCGAAAGTCATTCCCCGAACTTGAGTACAGGGAGGCAAAGAAAAAGAAATTATCGATTCTAATTTTTTTACTTAACGAAACGATAGACTGGCCGAGAGAACTCTGTTCTACTAGAAACGATGAAAGATGGCTTAATGAACTAAAAGTTGAGCTAAAAAACAATAAGACGGTTAGATGGTTTAAAAATCATTTAGAACTCGTTGTTGAAGTGATGGCATCTGTTTTTGAGGAAATACTTAAACCCTATAAAGAAAAAGCCTTGAACGAACTATATGCAAGCGTGAGTGTTGCAGATACCCCCGAAAAGAAAGCCGTCGTAGAGCAAGCAATAGATATTACCAAAGAAAAAATGTTGCAAAGCTCCGACAGTTCCCAACAGAGCGGGCGTGAGCCTATTCCTATACCGCTTCCAAGACTCAGGGGTACATTTGTAGGACGTGAAAAAGAACGGAAAACTCTCCTGCACTGCCTGAATTTCACAGATAAACGGCTTGTGGTTATCATAGCGCCCGGGGGGTACGGCAAAACGGAGCTCGTTACAAAGGTTCTCAAAAAAATCGCCCCGACAACGACTATAACAAACAATAAAATACAGGGCATATTGTATCTGAGGTGTGTTGCCGGTGACATAAATATGGGTACTGTATTTACCGAGGCCGGAAAGATTGCAGGAACAAGTGAAGCATTTTTTAACGTTTATAAAAACGATGGAATTTCAAATAAAAAAAAGCTATATTACTTTTATGGAGAGCTTAGCAAAATAGGTAACATATGGATTGTTATGGATAGTTTTGAGTACCTGCTTGACGCTAAAGATGATACAGTAAAGGATGTGGGTCTTCGGGAATTTCTGGAGACCGCCGTCTCAATTGATCACAGTATCAGAATAATAATTACGAGCCGTGTGTTGCCAAAATTTAAGGGGAACCGCTCAGTAGAACCGATAGATTTAAGCGAAGGGTTGCCGGAGGAAAAGGCTGTTGAGTATCTCAGATATGAAGGGGCTAAGTACGGCCTTAAAGATGAGGATAAAAGCATACTGTTAGCCTTTGTAAGACGTGTCCATTGTATTCCCCAAGCACTTGAATCAATAGTTGGATATCTTTCTGAACATTTTCCCGCAATAAAACTTAAAGATATTCTTGCAAATGACGGTATATTTTCAGATTTTGACAAACACGACCATGAAGAGGGATTAAAGAGCCTTATTCTGGAGCAAATTAAGCGTTTGCGTCCTGAATTGCAGCTTGCGTTGTCTGTTCTTTCAGTATTTTCAAAGCCACCAGATCAGAAAGCAGTCTGCTACATGCTGCAAGGCATGAGTTCTGTTGAATTAGCCTTTAATCTTTCACGTCTTGAGAAAAACCGGCTAATAACTCATAACAACGGCACTTATGATATGCACCCCGTTGTGCGGGAACTTGTTTACGATATGATTCCACAAAATGCGCTGTCATCTGATGAAACCGGTAATGGCGACTATGGAAAGCAACCTACGTTTACCAGAGCAGGGCTGCATATGAAAGCGGCAAAGTTTTTTAAAAATATCAGAAAGCCGGAAAGTGATTGGAAAACCATTGACGATCTTGAACCCCAACTTCAGGAAATCCATCATCAAATACGTGCTGGAAATTTTGAGGATGCTGCAATCGTATTAAATATTATAGACTATGACTATTTATTAGTCTGGGGATATTACGAAAAAATCACTGAATTGCGCCAACAGCTTATAGGAAAACTCAAAGACAAAGAGCTTGTCGGTATGAATTTAGGGCGTCTTGGAACAGCGTACTGGAATATCGGTAGTATACAAGACTTTATTAACTATACGGATCAGGCACTCCAAATAGCCAAAGAAGTTAATAACAAGGAAAGGATTTGGGCCTGGCTGAACAACCTTGGCCGTGCCTATGCTGATCTCAGTGAAATCACTAAGGCTATTGACTACTATGAACATGGTTTAACGATATCTCAAAATATTGGGGACAAACGAGGTGAGGTGATACTGTTGAACAACCTTGGCCGTGCCTATGCCGATATAGGTAAAACCAATAAGGCTATTGAGTACCTTGAAAAGGCTTTGACGATAAACAAAGAAGATTGGAATAAACGCATTGCAGGGATTACCCTTGGCTACCTTGGCAGTGCCTATTATGATCTCGGTAAAACCACTAAGTCAATTGAGTACCTTGAACAGGCTTTGACGGTAACCAGAGAAATTGGCTATAAACGCATTAATGGATATGTCCTTGGTTACCTTGGCGATGTCTATTTAAGCATTGGTGATACTGATGAAGCGGTAATATATAATATTGAGGCGCTTAAAATTGGAAAGAATATTGGAAAATCAGATATAATTACAACAGCACTTCTTCAGCTTGCTTATACTTATCAATGTGTTGTCAATTTAGTAGATGCTGAAAGTTATTACAAAGAATCTCTCGACTATGACTTTCCTGTAAATACATGCCATAGTATGGTTTATCTTGGCGTACTTTTGCTTGAAAATACACATACGGCGGAGGCTCAGGATTTTATAGACCGTGGAATCACACTTTGCAGGGAGATTCTTGAAAAAACCCCAAACCGGTATAAACAGCTTTTTACTTTAGCGCTTGCGCTTTTATCTAAAGGAAATGTACTGGAATCATTGGACACTTACAAAAAAGCTATTGTAACATGCCCTGCTAAAGGAGTTTTGAAAAAAGAACTAATGACCTTAGATTTACTTGACAGGGCAGTACCGGAATGCCCTGGGCTTAACGAGGCTCAGAAGCTTCTGACAGAGGCTCAGGCCTAATTCTTTTAACCAAACAAATCTTTTAGAATGTTTCTTGAATCCTAAAATACCAATCATAAACATCGGAACTTAAAAATCTTTATCGATCTGAGTTATACCGAGTTGCAATCTAAACTATAATTTAAAGAGGAGATTCTCCCCTCAAGGGGATTCCCCTGGTCGCTACGCTTCTCGTAATGACAGATAGGGATGCTAATGTACGACCCCACGCCGTCATTGCGAACCCCCGCAGGGGGTGTGGCAATCTCCTCTTTTGAGCGCAACTTGGTATTAGTTCATTAGAAACTCCAATACTTTTAAATATGGTATGATTACTGGTATAATAAATTAAGGTGAGAGAACTGCTTTAAATGAAAATTTGAATGATTGTGTGCTATGTCAATATAAGGAGTGTAATATAGATGGTGCAGAAAAGTTACGAGGCAAATCTAGAGACAGCCTTGTCGTATTTAAAAAATGACCAGAGGAAAGACGCCGTCTCCACTATGAAGCGGGCTCTGTCGCAGGTGCCGGAGGATGAGAAACTGCCCGAGAATCTTGCGTATCTAAAAATCCTGTTTTTCTGCGCCAGATTTGCCATAGAGGACACCGATGAGAGAATTGCCTACTACTATATTAAAGAGGGCATTAAGACTAAGAAGTTCTATGCCGATTTTCTGTTTCTCGATATCTTTCTTGCCAAGCTTCAGCACAGATACGGCGATATGCTTAGCTCCATTATAGCCTATCTGATTTCTATAGATTTACCGGACAGGGATGCTTATGGCTATGATTTTGTCAACACTGATGCTATCAATGAAGTGTTTACAGTTTATCTGCCCCTTGCCTACAATAACACCCAAAACCATGCCATGATTTTAAACGTGCTCAACAACACTATAGAAAAGGTCAAGGAGTTCTCTACCGGCGAAAACGTCACTAAAGCTTATGACATCATGCGTGCAATGGATTTTAAAAGCAACTAGTCATGGCTGCTCCTAAAGTGCTGTTACCAGTAGGGGAGACCGAACTACAGGCCACAAGTGGCAGGCTTTTACACATTGCCAAATCTCTAGCTCTTGAGGGCATATCTGTTGACGTTATGACATACAGTGAGTCTGTAGCTGAGTTTTCTAACGGTCTTTTTAAGGAAATGCAAGCGGTAAGAACAGTTCGCATTGAGTCTGAGCCCACGCACTACCACCACATTACGTCGCTGGTTAATACGTTTATTAAGTTAACTTACGATATTTACCTGCCAGAGACCGACCTTAAATTTTATAAGCTTACAGCTTTTGATGATTTCCGCGGCCATATTGCTAACTTTACATATCCTGAGACAGATTTCTCCACTTACGATGCCGTCATTTTCCCCATTCCCTCTAACGAGATTCCACCCCTGCCCGACGCTGACATATTCTACTCCACTATATGCTTCTACGCCAAGGAAAACAAAATCCCATTAATTGGTATTCAACTATATCCTGTGGTTCAGACCCCTCCCATATACTACTGTGCAATGGATTATATAATTTTAAAGTACGACTGGGAAAAAGAGATGCTCAAAGAGTTTGCTTTTGACCTAAACAAGGCGTTTGTGGTTACTTACGGCCATGAGGGGTATTTTTTCAGCACCATTGAGGATAAGTATCTGGATTCTTTGCTTAATCCCGGCTTACATATCCCCAAGCAGGAGCTCTCTATTATGCTTATAAATCATCCACGGCTAAGATTTTGTGTCTCAGAAGCGTTGGATGTACTCAATGAGCTTGATATACCTAAAACGGTGTTTTTTCTTAAACGAAAATTTGTTATAAGAGAACTTACCGAAGATGACGTCATAAACAGCTACTTTATGCCAAAAATAAAAAAACTAAAGGGCAGGGTTTTCTTAATGGAGCCAGACTCTAAGGGCTCTTTGCTTATGCTTTCAGATGTGATAATATCCCCTGCATATCTGACCACATTGGGATTTGCCGCAGGGTACGGAAAGTTAGCCATTGTGTATAATCCGCTTGTTGATAAAAAACTTGCCGACCCCAATGCCATATTTATAGAGAATAAGGAGTTGCTAAAGAGTGCTATTTTAAAGTATTTTGAGCAAAAAAAGGCGTTAACATCTATTCCGGATATCGTAAGGACTGTAATAAATGACAAGGCTGCAACCGGATTTTAATTTTTTTATTAATAAAAGACTAAAGTTTTAATTGATACTGCCGATAAGGAAAGTGAAAGCTGAGTGGCTTTACGAGTGATTACATAGAATATGCTGGCAGAGGGGATGTATGAGAGAGGCCGGATGTGGAGATGATGCGAAAGTGCCGAAGGGTAAGGCAGATTATAAAATAATAGCTGGATGTTATTATTTTAACTTTAGACTTATTAAATTTACAGGGAGGTAAGCTATGGCTTTAATAATTGACACAATGATAATGTATTTGAATGTGCGGCGTGGACTGGCTGGCATAATAGAGGAGGTATAGGACATGGATATTAACTTAGGACCTCTGAGTACATATTCCCAGGATTGGGCAAAGCAGTCACAACATACTGATGCTGCTGTAAGCGGGCAGGACCAGCGCAATGGGCAGCAAAGTGCTGATAAAGGCAATCAAAATAGTGTCTCAGAAAAAACCCAGACAGAAAAGCCTGCCGACTCAAAGGATAGTAAGGCGGTTTTTGCCGTTGATGATAATAAAAAAGTTGTAATCAGAATTTTAGATTCTGAGGGAAAAGTTATTAAACAAATACCTGCTGAGGATTATGTGAAAATGGCACAACAGCTGGAGCATACCGCAAAGAGTTTGTTCCATAAGGAGACATGATATGGCCGATTTAACAATTCCTTCAGTTACATCAACACCTACATTGTCAACGACGATACCTGGAAGCTCAACGTCGTCAAGTGGTGCAATAACAACATCAGTTGGACCATATTCAGGGTTAAACACCGGACAAATCATTGACGCCCTTATGTCAGTAGAACAGCAACCTTATAATAAGCTCACCACACAAATGCAGAAAGACCAGGCCAAGATAAGTTCATTTGGGCAGATAGCGTCCAACTTGACTTCTCTTAAAACAGCCCTGACAAATATTCAGTCCAACAACCTTAACACATATTCCTCCTCGTCGTCTGATACTGGCTCTGTGACGGTCACGTCAGATTCCACGGTGAACACCGGACAGTATAGTGTAAAGGTATCTCAGCTGGCTCAAGCTGAGAAGATGTATTCGCAGGCTGCAACGTCAACCTCGGCGGTGTATAACTCTGGCACGATTACTGTTACAAACGGCAGCCATAGCACCACAATAAACATCAGTACCTCCAATAAGACCCTTTCCGGTATCAGGGATGCCATAAACTCTGCGGCTACCGATGTCAGCGCCACGATAATTCATGACAACTCCGGTTACCGTTTAATGCTTAGCTCAGTAGGCGGCACATCCTCTGCTCCGCTGTCTGTGTCTGTTTCAGATGCCGGAGGGAATGGAAACTCCTTGAATGATTTTAGTTTTGACCCGGCAAATCCTAACTCAACAAACGGAGGCGGTATGACTTTACTCCAGTACCGCCAGGATGCCAGGTTTACTGTGGATGGTTTACAATTGACAAGTCCTACAAACAAAGTATCTAACGTTATCAGCGGACTATCTTTTGATCTGCTTAACACCACATCTAACAGAGCTGTCACCATTTCTGTTGATGCAAACTCTATATCAAGCTCAACAAATATGACAAACTTTGTAAATGCCTATAACTCTGCTCTTGCCACATTACAGCAGCTTACAGCAGCCGGACAGCCACTTCAATATGACGGAACGCTTTCATCATTAATGAATTCTATCAGAACCGCTTTTACTTCATCACGTAACCAAAATAATTCTGTTGCCCTGTATGGCATCATGCACAACAAAGACGGCACGTTAACCATTGACACCTCAAAGATGGACACAGCAACTCAAAAGAACATGCGTGCTTTTTATAATGCTGTAAATTCTTTTTCCAGTTCTTTTTCAACTACGATTACGAACTTTCTTACTAACACTATTACGTCCGTGGATAATAATCTTAATACAGAGGTAAGCCAATTGACTAATAAACAAAGCTCAATGCAGGAAATTTTGGATCATAAACGGGCTGCGTATGTTAAGAAATTTGCGGCCATGGAGCAAACTATTGGTCAACTGCAATCTCAAGGCAGTGCTATAACCGGCATGACATCCGGAACAACTTCGAGTACAGGCAAGTAATACAGCGTAATTATTGTTAAATCACAGGAGGATTGTAAATGCAAAACATCTCATATGCGCACAATGCCTATAGAAGTATAGACATTGGCAGCTTATCTCCCCTTGACCTCATAATCAAGCTCTACGACGGAGCTATAAGTTTTTTATCAAAGGCCGCAGTCGGCATAGAAAAAAAGGATAAAATAGCTAAAATTAATTATATAAATAAAACGCGCATGATTTTAGAAGAACTCCTCTCCTCTTTAAATGTAGAGGCAGGCGGCGAAGTAGCCCTGCATTTGCAAGACCTTTATACATACATGATTGTAGAACTTACACGTGCTAATGCCAATAACTCCATTGATAAGGTTTATCATGTACAAGACCTCATGAGGACATTAAAAAGCGCCTGGCAGGAGATAAAGATTACAAACACTCCCGTGTCGGAGTCGTATGCCATTAAATCTATAAACAGTTCCCACTAAACGCACAAGGGGAATTAAGACAATTTTTTTAGCTATTACCTCTACCCGCAGGTGTTTTAAACAGCCGGTGATGCCGGTTGACACGCTGTGTCATTTTCTGCTAAATTAGCCAAGGAGCTTGTATTACTAACAGGAGGAATTTGCTTTTCTGTGATTATTATACCAAGTAACAGTCAGAAGTATAACGAGGCGGCAAGGAGAAAGCGACGTCTCCCCTTACAGGGGATTCCCCTTTGGGGAGACGCTGAGGAGCTTTTGACGATGCCAACAAAGTTAGACGATAGAATGTTACTTGGTAGATGGAGCCGCAACAGATGTCTATAGCAAAAGGTGAAAATGTAATTTGTAAGCTGATGCCGAAACCGGAGCAGTACGTTGCCTCTGTGGAGGAGCTCCGTGACAACATGATGTTTTTAAATATTAAAGAGGGCACCACTAACTTACGTGTTGGAATGAGTCTTGTTGTTGCATCAGAAACAATGGACTACTACACGGAGGTTGCCGCTATAAAGGACAATATCGCTGTTTTACGAATTCAGGGCAGTGAAAAGCGGGATTATTTCAGAGTAGATGATACCTTTCCGGTGGTTATTACAAAGATAAACGGTAATCCGTTTGAGAGAAAGTCTAAGATTATATCAGAGTACGGTCTGGAGTTATCAGATATGCGAACATACAGTGTTGATGTGCCTGATGAAAATATCAGTCCGGTGCTTTGGAAAATGCTTGTGGATATAAACATGAAAATCGGTCTGATACTGGACAGATTGTTTTTAGAGCACGAGGGATTAATGAAAGCTCCGGAGAGGGCTGTGAGTATAAGCGGCTCAGGAATACGATTATTACTTGATGAAAAATATGAGCTTCATGAAAATGTGTCGGTGAAAATGCTCTTACCCTCGTCGCCGCCAATCGGAGTGACAGTTATTGGCGTTGTAGTGCTTTCAGAGAAGGTCATGGGTGCGCAGTATGATACGGCCATAAGTTTCACAAATATTGAGGAGGGGGTAAGGGACGAAATCATCCAATACACCCTTAAAAGGCAGCGAGAGGTGTTGAGAACGCAGAGGGGGCTTAAACCCTAACAAATTATGCTCGTTATCGTTGGAATGGTTATAACTTTAGGCGCTATACTGAGCGGCTATCTTATGGAGCATGGCAATGTTGCAATGCTTGTCAACATACCGGAATTTGTTATACTTGGCGGTTGCGCTATCGGTTCTTTAGTCGTGTCCAGTCCTCCGGCTGTCATTAAGCTTATTATAGGAAGCATATCTACGGTTTTTGGCAAAGGCGGCGCCGAAAAACACGAATATCTAGAGTTATTGTCCTTGCTTTTCATTGTGTTTTCAAAGGTCAGAAAAGAGGGGTTAATATCTATCGAACAGGATGTAGAGGATCCGAGTAAGAGCGCAATATTTACAAAATATAAAAGTGTTTTGGAAAATAAAAAAGCTATGGGATTTATCTGTGATAACCTTAAAGTAATAATCACAACCAACATGCCGCCACATGAGCTTTCTGATTTGCTTGAAATAGACATTGAGGCTAATGCACATGAGGCGCTCCTGCCCTCTCAGAGTATAAGCAAAGTGGGTGATTCTATGCCTGGGTTTGGTATAGTTGCTGCAGTTTTGGGGGTTGTTGTGACAATGGGTAAAATCAACGAACCACCGGAGGTGCTGGGGCACAGTATTGGTTCAGCGCTTGTTGGAACATTTCTTGGCATATTGATGGCGTATGGTTTTTTTGGTCCGGTATCAACAAATCTGGAGCTTAAGGCAAAAGAGGGTGAGGTTTATTTCCAGGTAATAAAGGCCTCTCTGGTAGCTTTTGTGGGAGGAGCAGCACCTCAAATAGCTGTTGAGTCAGGCAGGCGTGCTATTCCCAACTCTGAAAGGCCGTCTTTTGCAGAACTTGAGGAGGCGATACGGAAATGAAAGGACAGACTATAATAATTAAAAAGGTAAAAAAGGGTGGCCATGCTGCTGCTCACGGCGGCTCGTGGAAAGTTGCCTATGCGGACTTTGTTACAGCTATGATGGCGTTTTTTCTGCTCATGTGGCTTATTTCCATGGTGGCTCCGGAAAAAAAAATGAAATTAGCTACCTATTTTAAAACTGTTGGGATTATGGAGGCTGCTGGCTTAGGCTTTATGGGTAAGGGTAAGGATATACTCGACACTGAGATTGTTAATACGTCTGAGCAAGAAAAGCAAAAAAATAGTGAAAGCTTCAACCAGTTAAACAAAGAGGAGTTTACTGAAAAGCTTAAAAAAGATATAGGAACTAAACTAAGTGGTGTTAAAGATCAAGTGATGGTTGATGTAATAGAGGGCGGTGTACGGGTAAACATCGTGGATAAGTTAGGAAGACCCATGTTTACCGTAGGCAGTGCAGAGTTAGGGCCGGAGGCAAAGGCTGTTTTAAAAGTTGTGTCAGACGAAATAAGAGGTTTTAAAGACCTGAAAATATCAATAGAGGGACACACCGATTCGACAGCATACTCCGGCAACAAATACACAAACTGGGAACTTTCCACAGACAGAGCATCGGCGGCACGCAGGGAGCTTGAAAGAAACAATATAGATCCAAATGATTTGGGAAGGGTCTCAGGATATGCAGCAACTCAGCCGCTTATAGCTGACAACCCCTCTGACCCCAGAAACCGCAGGATAAGCATATTACTTCTAAATGCCGATAAATCCACAGTGGAAAAAATTACGGGTAAGAAAAGTGAAAAAACGACTGCAAATAAACCTGAAACAGATTAATGGAGGTCAGTACTATGAGTGGTAAGTTTGAGATAGAAGTTAAAGGCTCTGTGATAATAGCACACTACGAGGGAGAGATGGACAGCACGCTTGTAAATGACTCTGCAGCTCAGATTGAGGAGTTGTTAAACAGCACAGAGGCAAATAAAATACTATACGATACGTTAAAAATGTCAAAACCTCCTATGAAGCTGGCTCTTCAGATGAAGAGCTTTGATGCCCGCATTAAAAATAAGGTGATAAAGAGCGCTACAGTGGTCCCAGGGGCAGCCACAGCACTTAAGGCATCCATTGCCTTTGTGCTTTCAAAACACCATAAGGTATTCCATAACGACTATGACGGCGCTGTTGAGTGGTTAAACGCCTGAGACGTACTGTCATCAATAAAGGCTGCAGCTTGGGATAGGATGAAAGTAACTCTTGATGTTATAGCCGGCCCTAACACCGGAGAGAGATTCATGTTTACCGAATCGGACACTTTTTTAGTTGGCAGATCAAAGAAGGCGCACCTGCGGCTTAACAAAAAAGATGATCTTTTCATATCAAGAACTCATTTCATTTTAGAGATAAGGCGTAATGTTTGCTATATAACCGATATAAACAGCACTAACGGCACACTTGTAAATGATAAACGGATAGACAGAGCAGAACTTCACGATGATGATGAAATCACAATAGGCAATACAAAAATCAAGGTTCGCATTGATCATGATGACACACAGAAGTACCACTACGTTTATTGCAGCGTGTGTAAGGAAAATGTGGATAACGAGGTGGATGATAGCGTTGCTCAGGGTGAACGTGAGTTTATGGCATATACGTGTAAGGCGTGCAGAGCTAAAAATAAGGAGCTGGCAACAATCAGAAAACACAGCGGATTGCTCAAACACCACACTTGTGTAAGCTGTAACTGTGATATGACTGAGGCAGCAAACTCTGACGGCAGAGCGGCAGAGTTTGAAGACAGTATTTATCTGTGCAGTAAGTGTGAGTTTAAGTGGCACACTAAGTCCCCTGTGTTTGACGCTGGAGATGCCTATGCAGTGTTAGGCATAATAGGCCGCGGTGCAATGGGAACAGTGTACAAGGTAGTTGATGTCGGCACACGGCGTGTGTATGCGCTTAAGAGGGTCAACATTGACGGCAAGAAAAACTCCTCCGGCCTGAAACTCTTTGCACGGGAGATGGAAATCCAGTCCCTGTTGAATCATCCAAATCTGATAAGATATCTGGACAGGGGAGAGGCTGGAAACATGCCCTTTTTAGTGAGCGAGTTTATGCCGGGAGGGGATTTGGGTAAACTCATAAAGACAACGCTTAAGGGTCCGCTGACTCCTGAGTATGCCTGCAAAATCATAATACAGGTTTTAAAAGGCCTTGAGTTCATCCATTTAAACGGATACGTTCACAGAGATCTGAAACCTTCAAATTTTCTTTTAAATAAAACCCACACCGATACAGGGTTAACGATAAAGATAACAGACTATGGACTTGCAAAGTCTTATGAGGAGGCTGGAAACTCCCTGTATGATTTTACCCAAACTGGGACTTTTGGCGGCTCTTTGATGTTTTTGTCGCCGGAACAGATTACAAATTATAAGTTTGTAAAGCCGCCGTCGGATATCTACTCTGTTGGCGTAAGTCTGTACTACATGCTGACTGCCAAATACACTGTAAAGTATCCGCCTGAATCCAGCCGTTCAGGGAAAAAATGGAGGCATCCGCTTGACATGGTGTTAGAGGATGCACCGATTCCCATATTGGAGCGTAACAAAAACCTGCCCGATGCCTTAGCCGCAGTGGTTGACAAATCCGTCTCAAAAGACGAGCATAAAAGGTTTCAGTCGGCTTCTGAATTCATGGAGGCTCTCTATGAGGCTATAAAAATGGATGGACTATAACCGTACCGGCAAAAAAAATGAGCTTTTTTTGCTGTTAATGTTGTAAAATCGTATCTAAAAGCGGGAATGGTGCAAATGTTTGACGGAAAGACAATATTAGTAACAGGCGGAACAGGTTCCTTTGGTAAGGAATTAGCAAAATTTATATTAAAAAAATTTAAAGTAAAAAAACTAATAATATTCAGCAGGGACGAGTTTAAGCAGTATGAAATGTCCTCACAATTCAAAACCCCACAGTATCCGATAAGGTATTTTATAGGTGATATCAGAGACAGGGAGAGACTATACAGGGCATTTAACGGCGTTGATTATGTAATACATGCTGCAGCTATGAAACACGTTTTAGCTGCCGAGTACAATCCGCTTGAGGTGGTTAAGACAAACATAATAGGGGCTGAAAATATTGTTGAGGCTGCTATTGATAATGGTGTAAAGAAAGTCATAGCGTTGTCAACCGATAAGGCAGTAAGTCCGTTAAATCTCTATGGCGCCACTAAGCTTGCGATGGAAAAGATTTTTGTGGCGGCAGGGGCATATGTTGGTGGCAAAGACACGAAGTTTTCCATAGTCCGGTACGGTAACGTGGTGGGAAGCAGGGGGAGTGTTGTGCCTCTTTTTCATAAACTCATTCAATCCGGAATTAAAGACTTACCCATAACTGATGAACGTATGACGAGGTTTTGGATAACGATGGAGGAGTCGGTAGAGCTGGTTTTGGATGCACTTGAGGAATCGGCTGGTGGTGAGGTGTTTGTCCCTAAAATTCCAAGCATGAAGATTACCGATTTGGCAAGAGCTGTTTGCAGTGACTGCAAGTTTAAGTTTTCGGGGGTTAGGCCAGGTGAAAAAATCCACGAAACCCTGATATCTGAAGACGAAGCGCGCACCACTATAGAGTACCGCCCCCGCGGCAAAGATATGTTTGTCATTGTCCCGCACATGCACTTTGAGTCTAAGGCTACAGCTAAGTACAGGGGATTTAAAAGGCTGAAAGAGGATTTCACCTACAGAAGCGACACAAATGACGCATGGCTTACCATTGAGCAGATGCGAACCTATATTGACGGTTTGATCAAAAACAATAGTTTATGACTGCTTTCATCCCCTACGGCAGGCAGTTAATACAAGATGATGATATAGAGGCAGTGCTGGAAACCCTGAGGAGTGATTTTATCACTCAGGGCCCTCGTGTTACAGAATTTGAAGAGGCACTGTCAGCTTACTGCGGAGCTAAATACGCAGTGGTTTTTAACTCAGGCACATCAGCCCTTCATGCCGCATACTTTGCCGCAGGGTTAAGTGCCGGGGATGAGTTTATAACAAGTCCTGTTACGTTTTCTGCTACGGCTACGGCTGGCGTTTTAACCGGTGCAAATGTTGTGTTTGCTCCGGTTGAGCCGGACACCGGAAATTTGGATGTGACAAAGCTTTGTGGCTTTATAACGCCTAAAACTAAACTTATAGTGCCTGTGCATTTTGCCGGGCATCCGGTTAACTCTGAGGCTCTCTTCGATGTGGTTAAGGGTGGTCCCATTGTGGTAGTTGAGGATGCCTGCCATGCTCTTGGCACTCTCTATAAAGACAGGGTTGTAACAAATTGGCAAAAGGTGGGAGCACTTAAACACTCGCATATGTGCGCTTTTAGTTTTCATCCGGTTAAGGCCATCACCACAGGTGAGGGCGGTGCTGTTACCACAAATGACTTGTCATACTACAAGAAATTAAAATTATTCGGTAATCATGGCATAACTAAACACTCCTATGATTTTGTTAATCATGAAATTGCTCCATGGTTCTACGAGATGCAAACGCCTGGCCTTAACTATCGAATGACTGACATACAGGCCGCTCTTGGTGTATCTCAGCTTAGAAAGCTGGATGTTTTTATAGAGCGGAGACGCTCCATTGCTAAGACCTATAACAGCGCTTTTGCCGGTAACCGTTATTTTTATTTGCCACCGGAAAGGGATTATGCAAAATCCTCATATCATCTCTACCATATAAGGCTTAAGGATGAATATGTGCAGAGGAAACTTGAAATATTTAATAAATTAAAGGAACGCGGACTTGGCGTTCAATGCCACTACATTCCGGTCTATAGGCATCCGTACTACAAGTCTCTTGGATTTACAAGCATAAAGAGCGCCGAGGATTTTTATAGCAGGGAAATCTCTATTCCCATGTACCCTGCAATGGCTGACTCTGATGTTCAGTTTGTAATAGAAAAAGTGCTTGAAACATTTGAAGGGGTTTAGTTTAAGTGACGACTACTAAGCAAAGAGCGGCTGCATTTGTTCCTGTCAGACTAAGCTCAAGCCGACTGCCGGAAAAGCATCTTAAGTTTATAGGTGGTAAAACTCTCCTTTCATGGGTAATACTGAGACTTAAGGCGGCTCAAGAACTTGATGAAATAGTAATCTGTACAACTTCTGAAAAACAGAATGAGCAACTGAAAGAGATTACCGATTCAGAGGATGTATCGTTTTTTATCTATGACGGCAATCCAGATGATGTTGTAGGGCGATTGACAGCGGCCTCAGTAAAGCATAACGCTGAGATATGTGTATTGGCAAGCGGAGACTGCCCGCTTCTGAGCACCGAAACGATTGATCTAATGGTTAGAACGCTTAAGGAAAATTCTGGGGCTGATAACGTGTTATTTTCCGATATTAACGGCCATTTCCCTATACATGAGGGTATCATAGTGTCAAGACGGGCGCTTTGGGAGCTTGCCGATAAGTACTCAGACACAGCTGCTTTAAGAGAGCATCAGTTTCCGGTTTTTCTTAGAAATATATATCCGGATAAATTTTCACATATAAAAAATATCTATGTTAAAGATGATGATATTTTCTATAGCGTAAACCACCGCATATCCATTGACACACCGGATGATATAAAATTTATAAACAAGCTTTATGATATTTTAAAGACGGCAGGGAACGAGTTTAATTTAGAAAATGCAATAGATACCCTTATCAAAAACCCTGAGGTAGGCGAGCTTAATAAACACGTTTACCGGAAAACCCTTGAGGATATGACGCACAGGGTTGTCTTTTTTGTCTCTGGCGGCTATAACCATGTATACAAGGCAGTTGAGGTAGCCGGAATTTTGGTTAACAGATATGGTGTGGGGGTAAGGTTTTTAACTTTTGATGAGACTTCTAAAAAAATTGTAGAAGATGGAGGCTTAAGGGCGGGTATTGGGGCTGCCGATAGACTTGTGGATTTCCATAATGAGTTTCCATTTGATGCGATTGTCTTTAATGGTGAGGTTAATAATGAAATTACTAAGAATCTTATAGATTCTATTAGAACCTCAGTAAAGGCAAAGGCTATAGTAATATCAACGCAGGATGTAGCTGATAACATTGCGAAGGAGATACTTCAGGTCATGGGAAACTAAAAAAAACCCAATTGTCTTGTTTCACAAGGATACACTAAATCTGCCTAATCTGTTATAATATAGCAGTTTTGTGGCAAATAAATGTCATCATTAGGTAGTTATCAAAATGGAAAAACTGCTTAGCCTACTGGATAAATTAGACGCATCCTCGGTGTACTTTTTAGCGTCAAAACAAACGTTGCTATATGCTTTCAGGCGGTATGAAAATGACGAAGTAAATGAGATTCAATGGAATAAAGACAGGACAGAGCTATCTCTGGACATTCACGGATTTCCCTACGTCTTAGTTAACATTTATGAAAAAGACGGTGTACTTGCCTACAAATGCAGTTGCGATTTTAACCATGCCAATCATAAGTGTGATCACATAATTTGCGCAATAATTACGATTAAAAATCTGTTAAACCCTAACCTATATAAATTAAAAACCAAAATTAGCAGCAAACAAAGAGACTATCTGTATAGTCGTCTGTTTAAAGAGAACTCCACGGAGGATTCCCACAAAACCAACATTTATGCTGTAGAGTTTGAATATAACAGAAACTATCCGTGCGGATATATTACGATAAACGGCCAAAAATATGAACACAGATATGGTTTACCCACTGATGCACCTCATGAGATAGACATGTTTCGTCAAATAAATTATAAAAGTTTAGAAACATTCTACCACATTATGCGACAAAAAGATTACAAAGTACCTGTAAATTTAAGGTACCATGATAAAGTAATTGCAATAAGTTTTGACGAACAACGTATCTACAAACCATACGTTGAGTTTGGTTATGCCGGCAATAAGGTGTTTTTTAAGTTACTGTGCTCATTAGACCCTGATGAGGCAAGTAGCCTCCTTGTGATGGGCAATTTCATAGCAAATACCGCTACAAATAAGATAACGCCAATCTTTGATACAAAAGGACTCAATTACTGGAAACAATTAAAAAACACCTTTGATAAAAAAAGGTGGAATCCTCATCAAAAACGTACAGATATTTTCAATGCCTCAGACGTTGTTAACGAAAATATAATACAGATACCTTTACAAACTTTTCAAAGCAGCGTGTTTAGATTTTCAGCTCTTAATCAGGACACATTAGTGTATGATTCGATTTTATTTACTGTAAACGGTAAATTCGTTGATCTAAAAACCACTCAGCCGCCTAAATACAGGATTTCAGCAGATGAGGACAAGGCCGGATACTCGTTAACTGCCTCCGGAGTTACTGAGGGTACAACCTTCAGTCCGGCAAGACATCCCTTTGAGTTTTTTTACATTTATATGCCAGCAGGCCTTAACTCACTTAAAAAACGAAATATAATATACCACACTTTTGTTGCTCTGTTTAACGAAAAAACCAAAAAGGGGAAAACCGATCTCATAAAAAAAATGATAAATGAGGAGACATTTGGAAAACATAAATATGTCAGGGAAGCCCGCAGTCTTTTAAAAAGTTATACGGAAATGAATTTTGAAAGCCTGCAACTGATTTTTAACAACAATCAATGGTCTGTAGTGCCCATAGACATAAGGAGTCAGCTGCCCCTGTTTAGTGTTCCATACGATTTATTTGGTTTGAAAATATTTGAGAGTATTGCTGAGCCAGGCAGCATGTGGGTGGAAAAACAGGAGTTCACATCCAAAGTGCCGGCCCTGTTACGTGCGTTAAGTGAAAAAGGTGTGGAATTATTAATAAACAACCAGTACGTATTACTCACAAGCTGGGATTTTGAACTGAATGTAACCAAAAAAGCGATAGACTGGTTTGAGATAAAGCAGGAAATCAGATACCACGGCACATTGATAAGTAAGCAGATGCTAAAAGAAGCTTTAAGTGGTGTGGTCAAACACGAGGGAGCCTTACATTTCCTTGATGAAACAACGGTTAACAATCTCACAAAGCTTTCTAAACTCTTAAAGGAGGGGTCAAAAAGAGAGATTGTAACAATACCGCGGCTGCAGATATTTGATCTGTTATCACTAAGGAAAACCAACATAAAAGTGACGTTACCAAAAGGAGAGGAGGAGATTTTAGAGAGACTGCTAAATTTTGATGCTATAGCGCCCAAAAAGGTGCCCGCAAACCTTAAGGCAAAGCTACGACAGTACCAGAAGGATGGTTTCAGTTGGCTTTCGTTTCTCTATGAGCACAGGTTTGGAGCCTGCTTAGCCGACGATATGGGATTAGGTAAGACGGTTCAGGCAATAGCGCTACTTGCCGCTGTAAAAGAGGGGGTTACAGCCACCGGCAGTTCATCGTGTGTTAATCTTGTAGTGGTGCCGCCAACTCTACTGTTTAACTGGGAAAGCGAATTGGAGCGTTTTTATCCTAACCTAAAGCTTTACT
>JADFYB010000049.1 GCA_015233245.1 Nitrospirota bacterium
GATTCATACCGAGTTGCAGTCAGAAGCATAGCGAGGCGGCTGGGACTACGCAACGCTTTTTGAATTATTTGTACCTAAACCCCGAAAGCTCAATAAACCTTGTATCCAGAAACGGAGAGCGCCCGGTAGTGGTCAAATAATTCCCAATAAGTAAGCCATCAGCGCCTGCCATAAATATGAATGAGTTAAACTCCCCAAGTGTTTGTATCCTGCCGCCGCAGATGCGAATCTCCCTCTGCGGCAGTATGAATCTGTAGAGGCTTATTATTTTTAGCGCATCTGCCGGGTCAAGCGTGGAAACATCTGCCATTTTGGTGCCGGCAACAGGAGTGAGAAAATTTATTGGAATTGAGTCCGCCTCAATATCTCTCAGAAAAAAAGCCATGTCTATTCTATCCTCCCAGTTTTCGCCAAGACCAAAAATCCCACCTGAGCATAGCGACAGCCCGATGGATTTAACGGCCTCGATTGTTCTGACCTTATCCTTAAATGTGTGAGTGTGGCAAACCTGTGGGAAAAACCGCTCTGATGTCTCAATATTGTGGTGGTAGCGGTTGAGGCCGGAGGTTTTTAACAATCTTAGGGAATCCTCATTAAGAAGCCCAAGGGTGGCGCAAGGGAGCAGTCCCTCAGCATTTATGGATTTAACCATATCGGAGAGTTTTATTATCTCACCGTCCGGAACCTTTCTACCACCAGTAACCAGACAAAAACGCCTGGCTCCGTTTTTTTTGGCGCTTATTACAGAGGCCCTAATCTCCTTAAAACTTTTAAGCGGATAGCGTTCGATTTCAGCCTTAGACTCATATGACTGTGCGCAGAAGGAACAGTCCTCAGAACACCCGCCGGATTTAGCATTAACTATCGAGCAAAGGTCTATGAAATCACCCATATTGTGCTGTCTGATAGCAGAGGCGGCAGCCATTAGCTCATAAAGGCGGCTGTTGGGGAGACTGCATAAATCCACAGCCTCATTCCTTGTCAGGTTTTTACCCTCAAGTACCTTATCTTTTAACTTTGTAACCATACCCCATAAAAAAATGGCTGTAATTTAAAAAGGCCACAGTGTTTAAGTATAACAATTCCTGACATTTTTATTTTAGTTGCACACCAAGAATTTACTCTAACTTGACAATAATTTCTGTTATCATATATTATGTTATTGGCTATTTTGTATTTTTTCAAGAAAATTTAAAAGGACAAAAACGTTCTGTGTTAAAGGGAATGCCCATATGAGTGTTGTAAGAGAGACAGAGTTCAGCGATTTAAAATTGCTCAGAAGGGGCAAAGTCAGGGATATATATGAAATTGGACAATACCTCTTGTTTATCGCAACTGACAGACTATCAGCCTTTGATGTTGTACTGCCTGACTGCATACCCTCTAAAGGAAAGGTGCTTACGGCGATTTCAGTTTTTTGGTTTTCATTTCTAAAGGATATTGTAGGGAATCATCTCCAAAGTACTGATATATCGGAATTTCCTGATGTTTGCCATAAATACGATGAGAGCTTAAAGGGTAGGGCGCTGATTGTTAAAAAAGCCGTCACATTTCCGGTTGAGTGTATAGTGAGGGGATACATTTCTGGCTCAGCATGGAGCGAGTACAAAAAAAGCGGGAAAGTTTGCGGAATCACTCTGCCTAACGGGCTTAAAGAATCTGATAAACTTGACGAACCGGTTTTTACTCCCAGCACAAAGGCTGCACACGGTCACGACATCAATATATCGTTTGATGAGGCAACTAAGCTTGTCGGAGTAAGCCAAATGACAAAACTCAAAGAGCTTAGTTTGAATATTTATAAAAAAGCTTCAGCCTATGCTTTGTCAAAAGGAATCATAATAGCTGATACCAAGTTTGAGTTCGGTTTGTTTAATGGAGAGACTATTTTGATAGATGAGGTTCTGACTCCTGACTCTTCAAGATTCTGGCCGAAAGCAAAATACCATAGCGGCGGCCCTCAGGAGAGTTTTGATAAGCAAATAGTGAGAGACTACCTGCTTACTCTCAGTTGGGATAAGACTTACCCAGGCCCAGTGCTACCGCCTGAGGTGATAGAGAAAACAACTCAGAAATATAAAGAAATACTTAATATTTTAATGGGATAACAATGGATAATCAATTAAAAATGGTCTGCGGATGGTGTAAGAAAATCAGAGCAGACGACACCTCATGGCAGACTATAGAGGAGTACTTTGCTGCTAAGGGCCTGGGTGAGACCACTCACGGAATGTGCCCTGGTTGTTCAGAGAAGATTTTTGAAAAAAGAGTGTATCTTGAAAGTTATCAAAATATATGCAAAGTCATAAGTTCAAGTATTTCTTTAGAGGAAACTCTAAACCTGATTGTGACAAGCATCGTAAAAGTAATGAACGTAAAGGCAAGTCTGCTTAGACTTATAAATAAAAAGTCAGGAACTCTTGACGTAGCTGCATACTACGGTTTAAGTAAGGAGTATGTCAATAAAGGTTCGGTTGTAATTGATAAGAGCATTGAGGATGCCCTCTCCGGTAAACAAGTCTCTGTTTACGATATAACCTTTGATGAGGATTCAAAGTACCATAAGGAGGCTAAAAAAGAGGGAATCAGCAGTATTTTGTCAATCCCGCTTAGATTCAAAGACGAGATCATAGGGGTACTCAGAATGTACACGGCAGAGCCTCGTGACTATGTCGAGGAGGACAGGAAATTTCTCATGGCTATTGCCGAACAGGCTGCTATAGTCATAATGAATGCCAAAGAGTATGAAACTATGGTCACAAGAGAAAAGGAATATCTGAGGCTGTTCAGGGAAATTTCAAAGGCGGTAAGTTCCTCACTTAAACTTGAGGAGGTTCTGAATAGTATAGTATTTAAGATAGCCGAGGCTTTCAGGGTTAAGGCTGTTACGATAAAGCTGATTGATGAAATAACAAAGAAATTCACTGTTGTAGCCTCATGCGGACTGAAAGAGAGATTTTTTGCAAACACTCCACTGAAAGATATGAACATATCTCAGGCATTAAGATACCTATATCTTGAGAATCCGGCATTACCCTTTCCCCACGAAAAGGACATAAGAATACTGCAGGAGCTTAATCTGTCCCCGGTTGCCATTTACGATGCAACAACAGACAGCCGGGTTCTAAATAAAAAGGACATCATAGAAGAGGGCATAAAGAGCATATTGACTGTTCCGATTCAGGTAAGAGATAAATTAATCGGCGTGCTTACCATATATACCGGGTGGTATAAAAACTTCACCCAGGAGGAGACCGATTTTTCATCTTTTCTGGCAGAACAGTGCGGGATTGCAATAGAAAATGCAAGAATGTACGAAAAGAAGTACAAAGAGGTAACCTATTTAAAAACGATACAGGAAATTACCAAGCTGATGAGTAAGCATAAGGACCCTAACGAGATTATGGATTTAATAGTGAAGAAACTTCCTGAGGTGATGAATACAAAGGCTGCCACTATAAGGTTAATAGATCCGGAGACGAATAAGTTAAAACTTATGGCATCCTCAGGGCTAAGCACCCAGTACCTTGGCCGCGGGGACGTTGAGGGCGAGGAAAACATAAAGGCGGCTCTTAAGGGCGAACCTGTTGCCATCTATGACGTAGGCAAGGACCCGCGTGTGGTGTATCACAAGGAGGCTGAGGAGGAGGGCATAAAGAGCCTTCTTGCTGTCCCCTTGATGTCGTATAATAACAACACTATCGGAGTGTTACGGCTTTTAACCACCCAGCACAGGGACTTTACTAAAGATGAAATAGACTTTGCAATGGCGCTTTGTGAAGAGGTCTCTATTGCATTAGAGAATGCCTTGTTGCTAAAACAACTTTCCCAATCGAAATAGTACCAACAGAATGCATACCTTCATACCAAACAGCAGTCAGAAGTATAACGAGGCGGCAAGGAGAAAGCGACGCAGGCGTACTTTAGTACGGTGAGGAGCTTTTAACGATGTCAACGAAGTTAGGCGATAGAATGCTGCTTGGTATAAAACGTACCGGACTTTACCTCAAGATGATAAAGTTTTCCCATTCGGTTTTTGCCCTTCCGTTTGCCTTTACCTCCGGAGTTCTTGCAAGCGGTGGAATCCCTACAGGCAGGCAAATTCTCTGGATAACGGCAGCCATGGTTAGTGCGCGCTCAGCTGCAATGGGATTAAACAGGATTGCTGACAGAAAAATTGATGCGCTAAATCCTCGTACTAAAAACCGTGAAATACCCTCAGGAGCCGTCAAACTGGCCGAAGCCTCCGTGTTTACTGCCATGTTTTCAGCTCTCTTTGTGCTCTCTGCCTACATGCTGAATCCACTATGTTTTAAACTCTCACCAGTTGTCTTAGCAGTGTTGTTTTTTTACTCATACACAAAGCGCTTTACGTGGAGCTCCCATCTGTTTCTGGGAATTGCCATATCCGGCGCTCCCCTTGGAGCATGGATAGCAATAAGAGGAGATATATCCTTAACCATAATTCCGTTGGTTTTTGCCGTAGTGTTTTGGCTTGCCGGTTTTGACATCCTGTATGCCCTTCAGGATGTGGTCTTTGATAAGGCACATGGTCTTTACTCCATACCGCAGAGATTTGGAGTTAAAAGGGCTATCACACTTTCAAGGGTTTTTCATCTGCTTACATTTATTTTGCTTGCAGTAACTGGAGTGTTTTTTAAGATGGGATTTGTTTATTTTATTGGAATCAGTGTTGTTGCAGCTCTTTTGATATATGAACACTCGCTGGTTAAACCCAATGATCTCAGTAAGCTTGATATGGCTTTTTTTAATATTAACGGCTATATAAGTGTCACGGTTTTTGTATTTGTACTTGTTGAAAATACTATACTTAAAAGATAGATGGAACAGGAACTTAAAGTAAAACTTCCGATATATGAAGGCCCGCTTGATCTACTTCTTTCCCTGATTCAAAAAAACAAAATAGACATCTATGACATCCCGATAGCGTTTATCACCAGACAGTACCTTGAGTACCTTGCAGCGTGGACTAAGGAGCTAAACGTGGATATAGCAAGTGAGTTTCTTGTTATGGCAGCAACCCTGATACACATAAAGTCACGAATGCTGCTTCCGGTTGAGCGGCAGGATGCATTGGATGAGGATGAGGACCCGCGGCTTGAGCTTGTACAAAGGCTGCTTTCGTATCAGTCATTTAAAGAGGCTGCATTGTTACTTAAGGAAAAGGAGAGTTTTGGAGAAACCTGCTTTTACCGGGACCCTCAGTGGATTGACGAGGATACATCAGAAGTTAAACAGTCGTTGTTCAGCGTTGACCTATACGTGCTGTTACGGGCTTTTTCCTCTTTGATAGATAAAAAACCTGTTGAAGCGAGGCTTATTACCAGAGAGAGCTTGACCTTAAAAGACAAAATTGCTATCATCATGGAGAGGCTTGAAATAGAGAAAGAAATAACCTTTTACGATATTTTTGAAGAGACAGATGATAAGGTGGATATGATAGTGTCGTTCCTTGCTTTGCTGGAAATACTGAGGCTTGGGCTTGCTTGTGTTTTTCAGGAGCAGTATTTCGGTGAGATAAAGATTGTTAAACGATGATGTGTAATTTAAATAAAATTGCAGAGAAACACTCCGGAGGTAACAGAATTTGGATAAACTAAAAAATGCAGCAGTATTACTGACGGTTATATCCGCCATGTTATTTTCCTGCGCAACCACACAAAGTGATTCGCCAAACAAGAACAAACTCCTGGTTTCACATTATAAGATGGGAATGTCTAAGATAAACGAACAGGACTTTCAGGGGGCACAGATTGAGTTTAAGAAAGCGCTTGAAATAGACCCTAACGATAAAGAGTCACTCAATGCACTGGGCCTTACCTGTCTGCATTTTCAGGATTTGAAAGGTGCAACAGAGGCTTTTAAAAAAGCAATACATTCTGACTCCAGTTACTCCGAAGCGTACAACAATTTAGGGATAACTTATGCAAAATCTGGACTATGGGAGGAATCCATACATTGCTTTAAAAAAGCGCTGGAAAACCAATTTTATGAAAAACCAGATCGAGCCTACAATAATCTCGGCTACTCTCTCTACCGGGTTGGAAAGTTGCGGGAGGCCCTGAACGCATTTAATGAATCACTGATGAGAAATGTAAAAAGTAGCAGCTCCTTTGTCGGTATGGCACTGGTACTGAACGCTATGGGACGTTACGGTGAAGCCTCAGAAAAACTCATGCAGGCTCTGGCAATAGATCCCTACTTCAAAGGTGATGTTGCTAAGGCCAGAGAGGAATTTGAAAAAAGAAGACGCTCCGGCAATGATTACGAAAGAAGAGACAACTCAGACTTGCTTGAAATACTAAATTATTAAGGAACGAGACAAAGTGACAAGAGATAAATTAACAGCCTACATTCATACATGGGGCTGTCAGATGAATGTCCGTGATTCGGAACACATAAAGGGTATTTTGAAAGGGGAGGGCTACGATATTTCGGATACCCCTGAAGGAGCCTCCCTGGTGGTTCTTAACACTTGCAGTATAAGAGAGAAAGCGGAACAGAAATTCCTGAGCGAGCTTGGCAGATTAAGCCTGCAAAAAAAGAAACACCCCGAGTTAAAAATAGCCGTATCCGGCTGTATTGCTCAGCAGCAGGGAAGGGCGCTTTTGAAATCGCATCCGTCAGTGGATTTCTCCTTTGGCCCTCAAAACATATTTGGTCTTAAAGAATTTCTTTACGATGAACACCGGACAGCTTTTACAAAGGAAAACTTTGAAGCAGAGAATGAAAAACTTCAAACACCACACAGGGATAATGACTTGCGAGCATGGGTTAATATTATGTATGGATGTAACAACTACTGCAGCTACTGTGTTGTGCCATACACAAGGGGCAGAGAGCGCTCAAGGCCGTTTGAACACATAATCTCAGAGGCCAGAGACCTTGCAGGTATTGGTTATAAGGAAATCACGCTGCTTGGACAAAATGTCAATTCCTATAACGGAGGGTGCACTTTCCCAGAGCTTCTAACGATGATAAGCAATATTGAAGGGATTTTAAGAATTCGCTTTATCACATCTCATCCCAAAGACCTGAACGCTGAACTTGCCTCAACTATTGGGGAAAACAAAAAAATCTGTAATCACATTCATCTTCCTGTCCAATCCGGCTCCAGCAGTGTGCTTACACGTATGAACAGAAAATACACGTACGAGGAGTATTTTACAAAGATACAGCTTCTGCGCAAACACGTTCCAGACATTGCAATCACTACAGATATAATCGCAGGGTTTCCCGGTGAGACCGACTCAGACCATAAAGAGACCGTAAGGGCGCTAAAAGAGATAGAGTTTGACGGCATATTTGCTTTTAAATACTCTCAAAGACCAAATACTAAGGCAGCTGGCATGGATCACCAGCTCAGTGACAAGATAAAATCTCAAAGACTTGCAGAAATCCTAACTGTTTCAGATGTAATCACTGAAAATATAAATAACTCACTTGAGGGCAGGTGCTTTGAGGTCATGACAGAGGGCAAAAGTGAAACCAATGCTGAGAATAAGTGGTTTGGACGAACTACCTCAAATAAAATTGTAAATTTCCTGCCCAATGAAAACACTAAAAGGGGTTTGATTGTTATGGTAAGAATCATAGAGGGCTTTAAACACTCCCTTGACGGTGAGCTCGTTGTTTAATGAAGTTTGCTATAATCACCTTAGGATGTAAGACAAACCAATCAGAAACTGCCACATTAGAAAGATTTTTTCAGGAAAATTCCTACAAAGCAGTATCATTAGAAGAACATCCCGACATATGTATCATTAACACTTGCACGGTTACGGCAAAGAGTGATTATCAGTCAAGACAACTTATCAGGCGGGCGCTTAACTTATCAGGAAGAGTGTTTGTAACCGGATGTTATTCAGAGCTTAATGAAAGTGAAATAATGCAGATTGATTCCACAATTAAGATAGTTCGCAATGATGAAAAAATTGATTTTTTTAGGGGGTTAGCAACCCCAGGCATAATGGGGTTAGCAACCACCGAGGTTATGGAAAACGCTGAGAAATCAGCAGTAAGCACATCAGCAACCCGAAGCCGGGCATTTTTAAAAATTCAGGACGGCTGTAACTGGAAATGCTCATACTGCATAATAACTAAAGCGCGAGGGGCCTCTATAAGCAGCACAATAACTAATATAGTGGCAGAGGCAGCGGCAGCGGAGGACAACGGTTTTAATGAAGCAGTGCTTACAGGAATTCACATAGGCCAGTACGGATTAGACTTAAAACCTAAAGTAACACTTTCAGTTTTAATAGAAAATATACTGCAAAAAACAAAAAAAATCAGATTACGGATAAGCTCACTTGAGGCCGGTGAATTAGATGAGCGTTTATTTGAACTCCTTAAAGAAGACAGAGTATGCAAGCACATTCACATACCGGTTCAAAGCGGTGATGATGAAATCCTTTCGCTAATGAACAGACCTCATAACACAGAGAAGTTTAGAGAAATCACAGAACGGTTGAATAGAGAAATAGAGAATATTTCAATTGGTACGGATGTTATCGTGGGGTTTCCAGGAGAAACTGATGTTCATTTTGAAAACACGTATAGATTTCTTCAATCAACTTCATTAACATACCTTCATGTATTCCCATATTCAAAAAGAAAAGACACCACAGCATTTAACATGACAAACCACATAGCAAAAAGCATAAAAAAAGAAAGAGCCTTAAGACTAAGAGCATTGTCTGAATACTTTAAGGATTCGTACATGAAAGGACAACCAGGACGGACGTTAAAAGCTATCGTTGAGAGCAATGACGGTGCTTTGGTTTTGGCAACAACAGATAACTACCTTAAGGTAATCTTACAAAATGTCGCGGACATACCGATAAAACACAAATCCCTTATAAATCTAATAGTTACAGCCTATACTAACAACTCATTAACCGGCAGCCCAATAAATATAATCTAACTTGCTATAAAATAAAGATTAATATTTTGCCTAATATTTATACAAAACCGGTAAACCAACAAAGCAACGGCAATCGCATCGTGTTATATGCCAAAACCAAACAACTTACTAACACCTGATGTTCAAAAACAATGTCCGATAAGTAATATTATGTAAAACATTTAATATACCCAAAGGAATCGTAATGTATGACAGTGATATTACAAAGAACCAGTTTCCACTCTTTAGCAGCAAGAACTATTGTTGATATTTCGGCATTTGTTAATAAGTCGTTTAAGTGTTTGAGATAATGAAATAAAATCGGTGTACAAATTATTAGTAACTTGTAAGACAAAAAAATATTTGCAATAATGTTAAGGAAACTGTAAAATATTAGAATTGCGGGCGTAACTCAGTGGTAGAGTGAAAGCTTCCCAAGCTTTTGGCCGCGGGTTCGAATCCCGTCGCCCGCTCTGATGTTTTCCTTTGTTTTCAATTGGTGTTTGCTTAAACACCTCAAAGCTAAGGTGTAAATCATTCAAGACTAAAAATTCAGCTACGGCCATTGTGGTGCGTTATAGAGTATATGCCTTATATAAGGGATACATGTTTCTTTTTGCGAGGCGCTATTTAAGAAAGAACTTAAACAAAGTAAACATGGCTACTAACTGCCCTGCCAAGAAGAGGAACATCCATTTCAATGTTTCTGACTTAACTGATTCTATTTTAAGCTCAAGTCTGGATATGTCCTCTTTAGTGGCAAGATGTTCAGAGCTTGTTTCCTGAGTTACTCTAAGCGTTTCAGACAAACCTTTTGCCTGTTCCTCCGAAAAGCCTGATGATTTCAATGTCTCAAATACCTTTAAAGTGTCAAATAACACAGTTGCCATAGCTGCCTCCTTATTCTTGTTGACTTATATTAAAAAAACTTGAACAAGCTGTCAACATACTTGACAACTCTTGTCATATGTCTGTCTGTTTTTCAAACATAATCTGATCTATAATCAGTTCTATATCGGCAGGGTCTCTTGAGACGGCACTCTCCCAGTTTCCCAACTCTGCTTGTTCGTTAACTGCACGTACCCATTCCTTTAAAAACGCTCGTTTCACCCTGTCTCTGTCTCTCTCCTGTCCTTTTACCTCAAGTATCAACATAGTCCCGTTTATCAGTTTTATGATAAAATCCGGATAGTATTTATACACCGCACCGTTATAGACATATTTAACCGCAAAACCAAGGTGATCATTTTTTACCCACGAAACAACCCTTTCGTCCTTGTCTAATCTGTATGCCTCCGATGACTCCCATGTGCTGTCATATACGCATTGGTTTATGTGAGATTTTTGCGTGTGTTCACATGGGCGCCCGGTGTGCCATGGCTGCATATCACCGGTTGACCTTATTGGTTTAACCGAATCAAATACGGGCACTAATTTCTCCGTATTGTGGAAACTTATTTCGTTTTTTATGTGATTCATAACACTTGTCATATTGAGCGCTATGATTATCCGTCTGTCCCTTTCGTAACTATTTAGCATATACGGCACGATTACCAATTTATCCGACTGTATGAAATCCTCTGTTATTTTTACCAGTTCCCTAAAAAGTGTTTGTCTGTCACCCTTCCAGTTTCTGCCAACGTCGTCTAAAACTTCGTTTGACAAATCAAACACTATTGACTGTAGCCGAAATTTATCTTCCAGTTTGTCCAGGTCAATCGTTTTTATGCTGTTAAAATCACATTTGTTATCAATGGTGACGGCTAAATCGGCATACGTTATTGTTTTTTCTGCCGATAATTCCAGTCTCTCTATTTTTTTCATATTGAGTTTAAGGTGTGGTTTGTACACTCGTTCTATCCGTATTATGTTATACCAGTCTATTGCATATGATTTCTTTTCCAATACCGGTTCAATTTTAGTCTTAGGTTTTGTAGGAGGCGGTGGCGGTCCGTCTTTTGATTCGTGCGGTAAAAACGCAAAAGGCACACCAAAAATATTTACGTATTCGGTATCGAAAAACCCTGTTTCTACATTAACGTCATAGGATAACCTTCGTAAGCCCCTTCCCACTACTTGTTCACAAAGCAGTTGGCTTGTAAAGGCCCTCAAACCCATTATGTGAGTTACAGTCCTTGCGTCCCAACCCTCCGTTAACATTCCCACCGATATGATGTTTCGTATCTTTTCTCCCGGCTGCCCAGAGACTCCTATTGTATCCACCTGTTTGCGCATCCTTTCAGCCTGCATCTTTTTAGTGAGTTTTTCCGGCATGGCTTCATCTGAATTGTCATCATCGCCCTTACCGGCTGCTGCTGCATTTTCAACTGCTTCAATCTGAGACTCTGCCAGCTCCAGAGCCTTTGAGTCTATATGAAGCGTATATTGAGGAATGCAGAGTTGATCTATAAGTATTTTCTTGTTGTCAAAGGCATACTTAACCTGTGCGGCTGTCTCTGTTCTGTTTGCTATAGTTATCATCACAGGCGGTTGGCTATGTCCGGCGCTTTCCCAGGACTCTTTCGTATCAAGCCAATCCATGCCTAGTAGCCCGTATGCGTTTTTCAGCAGATCAGGAAGCGGCTCATGCGGTTGTGCTTTTCTGTTTAAATCGTCCTTTACCTCTTTGTCATTATATATATGGTATAAACGGGATTTGTAATCAGGGTTTAATGTGCTGTCATCGTGAATTACCACGCGTGGGGTCTTAACCAGGCCGGATTCAATTGCGTCGTTAAGTCCAAAATCACTGACAATCCATCCAAAAAGCGACTCTTCAGATGCCTTCTTGCCGGTTGGGGCAAACGGAGTTGCCGATAAATCATAACAGCGCAGAATCGTGCGTGCTTTATGTATCCTGTCAAGGCCGCCTACCCATTTTGTAGCCTCCTCGATCTCTTCTTTCGTAACTCCGCTTATTTTTGATTCCGCCGGTACTCGACACGCATGATGTGCCTCATCATTTATTACCACAATGTTGCGGGCATTTGACATCTCACCCAGTACATCCTGGACATAAGCCTCATCGCTTTTTGCCCCTCGTTTATCCACACTTTTCATTTTCCGTATTTTTTCGTCTGTTTCCCAATTCAACATATGCCAGTTAATTATGAATACTTTTCCGGGATAGAGTTTTTCCATAAGTCCGGGAGGCACGACGTTAAACCTCTCGTAGTAGTTTCCCTCGGAGGTTGGCATAAGTACCTGAAGTCTGTTCCTTACTGTAGCCCCGGAGTGAGAAGCTCTCTGGCTAATAACAGTCTGTCTCTGAGATACGTCAGATATGAATGAATTCCCAGTTCCCATGTATCCCTGAAAGCTTTTATCATCTCAGGTTCACGTGTTAAATCCTCGTCTTTACCGTCTTTGACGTCGCGTTTATTAACAAAGGGGTGAAAATTAGAGCTGTACTTTATGCCATAAGGAGGATCAATATAGACCACCTGAAACTTGCCGGCCATCCCCTCTTTTTCCAATAGTGAGTTCATAACAAGCAACGAATCTCCGGCTATCAGCCGGTTTGACCAGTTGTGCTGATGTTTGTAAAACTCAATTGCAAACTTGATTGGAAGGTTTTCCTCCGGCTGCTGAAACAGTGACAACTGCTGGCCAACACCTGTACCATTGCCATTTTTCTTCCTGACGGCTTCTATAATTGAGCGTGGATCAATTCGCTCATGAACGTGGAGAGAAACTGTGGGAACTTCAAACGATGTATGCTCGGCCTTTCCAGACCATGTTAACTGGGGGTCAAGATGAGGATCATAAGAATACGTTTTATTAGCATAATCCTTATCAGTCTCAGGAGTTACAAGCCCTACTGCTGGATTATTCGCACGCGTCTTATCTCCGTGGCTGTATTGCTCTATCCGTTTCTTTGCCATGTTACTAAGCTACTCGTTTCACAATTATATCCCAACTGTGTTGATCATTTCAAGTTGAACACAGTTGTTCTATTGTGTTATCTTAAACTCAATGTCGGGGCGATATGACAAGATATTAAAAGAGAGCCTGCGCGGAGCGCTGCATGTGTTAATTTCTGAAGTTTTGGGCATAAAAGCTAAGGCGATAAAGCCATTAAAAACCAAGCTTCAGATAACCGATGAAAGAGAAGCCGATTTTTTACTTGAGATTACGTTACATGACGGAACCGTTTACATTTTACATCTTGAATTTCAGGCCACAAATGACAGCAACATGCCTTACAGAATGCTCCGGTATCGGATTTATATTGAGCAAATATATGGTAAACCCGTAAGACAGGTGCTATTTTATGTTGGCAAAGAACTGCTGCAAATGAAAAACTATATCCATGCAGATAAAATGTTCTTTGAATATGACATAATAGACTTCCGCAACATTGACTGTGAGAAGTTTATAAGCTCCAATAAGCCGGAGGATGTGATAATTGGGATTTTATGTAATTTTGCCTCAGAAGATGATACAATAGTAATACGGAGGCTGTTAGACAGAATAAAGGAAACCGTAAAAGGGGAGCTGGGTCGTTTAAAGTACATAAGGCAGTTAGAGGTGTTGGCACAACTGAGGGATTTACAAGAAAAAGTATATGAGGAGGTAAGCGAGATGACCTTAGTATATGATATAGAACGGGATGTCAGGTATAAACAAGGCATAGAGAAGGGGATTGAGAAGGGGATTGAAAGGGGAATTGAGAAGGGAATTGAAAAGGGGATTGAACGTGGAATTGAAAAAGGGTTGATTAGAGGACTCAGGGAGGGGATTCAGTTAGGCTTAGAACTTAAGTTTGGAATAAGTGGGTTGTCACTGATGAATATGATAGACCACATTAATAATGTAGAAAAACTGGAACAAGTTAAGACTGGCATCAAAACGGCATCCTCAATAGATGAGCTAAAAGACATGCTTATACAATAGTTGTGGTGTGCTGATGAATAAATGAAAAAGAGGACGTTTAACGCAATAACTTATAATCTATTCATATTGTCACTGCTCTTTAGTATTACTTTTAATGCCGCTGCTTTTGCTTACGAGTATTCACTTAATGAACTTTATGAAATAGCACTGAAAAATTCGGAGAAAATTAAAATCTCAGAAGAGGAGCTCGGTGTCTCTAAAACCGGTAAAGATAAGGCTGTGGCTGCTTTTTTACCAACTGTAACAGCTTACGGACAGTATTACAGATATAACAAGGCTAAGTATAACGGCTTAGACTTCATGAATTACAGCTTAAGCTTCCCAATTCAGCCCGAACGTACCCTAATTGGCGGTGTTAAACTGGAGGAGACAATCTCACTTGGAGGCGCTCAGTTTAGCCGCCTCGATATTTCAAAACAAATGATTGAAAAGTCCGGCTTTGAACTTTATACAGCGAAAGAGACTTTTTTATTTGATGTGGCATCATGGTACTTTAATGTTCTTAAGGCAAAAAAGTCGGTAACAGTGGCACAAGCGAATGCTGACAGGCTTACAAGTTATAAAAACTCAGCAGAGAGTAAACTTAAAGCCGGTGAAATCACAAAAACCGCCCTTCTCAGGGCTAAGGCTGAGCTATCCGGGGCTCTGGCTGAACTTCTTAAGGCACAAAATGATCTCAGCGTTAAAACCTCAGCACTTGCCAGAAATATCGGCATAAACAATGACTTTGCCATTGCTGACTACACTACTTCACAAAAAACTAATGAAACCGAAATAGAGACAATTCTCTCTGCATGTAAAACAGCTGAAACCGCTTGTCTTGTTGATACGGCTATGACTGAGCGGGCAGAGGTAAAGGCCGCTATGTCAACTTTGGAGATGACTAAAAAACAGATTAGCTACGTTAAAAGCGCCTTTTTGCCCTCTGTTACCCTTGAGGGCTTGTATCAAAGAAGAGACGACTCTCCTTCCACATCCGACACCATGCCCACTGAGACTATGTACGGAGCCGTTATGCTCTCTTTTCCAATCTTTGAAGGCGGTCTGAGATATGCAGAAGTTTCTGAAGCTATCCACAAGAAAAACCAAAGTGAACTAGCCTTACTTGATTTAAAAAAATCCCTCGAAAACGATGTTGAGGCATCGTATTACACATTCCTTACACTTAAAAAAACACTTACATATTTCAAAGAGCAACTGGACTACGCCAGCGAAAATTACTACGCTGTTACAAGACAATTTAATGCAGGCCTTGCAACAAGCCTCGACGTTATTGATGCTAATAATCTCCTGACACTTTCCGAAAAACAGTACTCAGATGCTTACTACGACCTCACCCTCTCCACTCTTAAACTCAAACGTTCAACAGGCTTATTCTTAAAATCTATTCCAACTAAAAGGACTGATTAAGATGCAAAACACGCAGATTATGAAAAAAATACCGGTAACTTTGCTTATCCTCCTTATTATAATCGTTCTATCCGGCTGCAACAAACCAGAAACCACAAGCAAAGAAGAAAAAACAATAAACGTACAGATATCAACTGTTAAAACAGTATTTCTTAAACCATTTATCGAGACAACCGGCACTCTTGAGCCCTTTGAACGGATAACGGTAAGCAGTGAGGCAGACGGGCTCATTAAACAACTCTATGTAAGCGAAGGTGAAAAAGTTAAAAAGGGAGCCCCGCTTGCTCTTATTGATACCAAAGACTATTCACTTGAGCTTTCACGTGCGCAACAAGCCTACAAACAAGCGCAAGCCACGCTTTCTAACACAAATATGGAGTTTGACAGAAAGAAAGCACTCTATGACGAGGAACTTGTTACCAAACAACAGTTTGACGATGTTTCAACCAGAAAGGCAATTGCACAGGCGGAGGCGGAAAGAATGGCTGCGGCCTCTGAGCTTGCCAGAGTAAAATTCACTAAAACCAAACCGGTAAGCCCGATTACCGGAGCAATAGAGCTGAAAAAAGTCTCAGCCGGTGATTTCGTAAAATACGGCGCCCCAATGTTTAGTATTATTCAAACCTCTAAACTAAAGCTCTACTTTAACATTGATGAAAAAAACTCATCACTGATTAAACCCGGCAATGACGTGGAATTTTCGGTTGATGCAATATCTGATAAAAAGTTCGAAGCAAAAGTAACCATGGTTTACCCTGCCCTTGACGATAAGACCAGAATGTTGAAAATCGAAGCTGTTATTGAAAACGCAGATGACACTCTTAAAGCCGGATATTTTGCAAAAGTCACTGTATATACTGCAAGGCCCGGAGATGTACTGACAGTACCCTCAACATCATTAATACATGAAGGTGAAAAAACCAAAGTGTTTGTAGTTGAGGGAAACACGGCTAAACAACGTACTGTAATAATTGGCCAGAGTTTTAATTTTGAAGGGAACGATTTAACTGTAGTGTATGATGGTTTAAAGGCCAAAGAACAGGTTGTTACAGTCGGACAGCAAACCCTGTTTGACGGAGCGGCAGTTAAAGTAATTGATAAGAGCCACAGGTGAAACTACCCGATATTTCAATAAAACGCCCTGTGTTTGCCACTATGATGATTCTCTCTCTCGTACTTCTGGGTGTTGTCAGCTATCCATCAATCGGAGTGGATTTATTTCCGAAAGTTGACTTCCCCATAATTAGTTTAACCACAACGCTTCCCGGGGCAAGCCCAGAAGTAATAGACATTGATGTAACTGACAAAATTGAGGAAAGCATAAACACCATAAACGGCGTTAAGTCCATCACCTCAATAAGCACAGAGGGGGTCTCTACAATCATAGTGGAATTTGTGCTGGATAGAAACATTGATCTTGCAGCACAAGACGTAAGGGAGAAAATCTCGGCAATCCGGGCAGCGCTGCCAAGGGACATTTATGAACCGGTGGTGGCAAAAGTAGATATGGATAGTGCACCGGTACTGTGGTTAGCTCTTACAGGCAAGAAGTCAGTTCGTGAGATTTCAACCTATGCAAATGAGACGCTAAAAGAGGCATTACAGAAAATTCCCGGCGTAGGCGCAATTCAAACGACAGGCTTAAGACTGAGACAGGTGCGAATATGGCTTGATAAAGAAAGGCTTAAGGCGTACAGCCTGACAGGGAGCGACGTAGTTAATGCTCTCAGGGCAGGAAACATAGAGCTTCCCGGCGGAAGAATCGAAAGTACAACTAAGGAATTTTCTGTAAAAATAAAGGGGGAGTTTACATCACCGGAGGAATTTAATAATCTCATCATTACATATAAGGATGGTAAAGCGGTGCGTCTCAGGGATGTGGGCAAAGCGCTGGATGATATGGCAGAGAGCCGCTCAATAGCGAGGTTTAACGGAGAGACAGCCGTAGGACTTGGCATTCAAAAACAATCGGGAACCAACACTGCAGATGTTGTTGACAGAGTAAAGAAGGAACTTACAGTTATCGAAAAAACGCTTCCTCCGGGGCTTACTCTTGGAATCAGCTTTGACCAGTCCATCTTTATAAAACGCTCCATAAACGAGGTCATGCATCATTTGATTTACGGAGGGATCTTTGCCTCCATTGCCGTCCTGATTTTTCTTGGCAGTATGCGTGTCACACTAATCAGCGCTCTTGCCATCCCCACAAGCATCGTGTCAACTTTTGCTATGATGCACTTTTTAGATTTCACTTTTAACAATATGAGTATGCTTGCGCTTTCTCTTTCAATAGGAATTTTAGTGGATGACGCTATAATAGTGATAGAAAATATCCACCGGCATATGAAACTTGGGATGCCTCCCAAAGAGGCGGCATCATTTGGCACCGACGAAATCGGGCTTGCCGTTATGGCTACAACCCTTGCAATTGTGGCAATATTTCTGCCTGTGGCATTTATGAAAGGTCTTGTCGGAAGGTTCTTTATCCAGTTTGCCCTGACTGTTGTCTTTGCCGTATTGATGTCAATGTTTGTATCTTTTACACTTACTCCTATGCTTGCCTCAAGGTTTCTTAAAGCTGAGACAGACTCTGACAGCAGCAAGAAACCATCCGGCTATAAGCGTTTTTATCATTGGTTTAACAGTCATTACCTGAAACTCGAAGGAGTTTACAGAGTTTTACTAAAATACTCGCTTGAACACCGGTTAAAAATCCTTGCGTTTGGTTTTGTTATATTTATGTTTAGCATATTTATGGTGAGATTTATAGGGAAAGAGATGCTTCCTCCGGAGGACCAGGCGCGCTTTATAGTAAGGCTTCAGGCACCGGTGGATTATTCGGTCAGTGAGGTTGATAACATGTTTCGGAAGGCAGAAGATATAATACGGGCACAAGCCGGAGTTCAGACAGTGTTTTATGCTCTCGGTTTTGGACAAACCGGAGAGATAAATAAAGCCTCGGTGTTTATCACGTTAACAAACAAGAGGGAACGCTCGAAGTCTCAGGAAAAGATAAAATCGGAGGTTAGGAAACTCTTGAAATCTCAGGTGCCGGGGCTAAAAGCAACGGTAGAGGATGTATCAATAGTAGGCGGCGGGCAGAGGAACACTCCGATTCAATACAATATCCGCGGCCCTGATTTATCCGCACTTGAGGGCTATTCAAAGGTTATCATGGAAAAATTTTCCAAAATTCCCGGCATAGTGGACGTTGACACTTCAATGGAACCTGGCAAGCCGGAGGTGCGGGTTTATGTTGACAGAGACCGTGCAGCAGATCTTGGTATTGATATAGCGACAATAGCTGAGGCGATTAATCTGCTAATCGGCGGCGAGGTGGATGTATCAAAGTATAAGGATGCGGCTAGAGGCAGGCGTTACGATGTCCGGGTGAGGCTTAATCCTGAAGACAGGACTAAATCAGGCGATATCGGGGGGATTTACGTAAGGGCAAAGGATGGGCGGCTGATTGAGCTTTCAACCGTGGTAACGACTGTGGAGGCCGGAGGCCCTTCGGTCATAAACCGTGTGGACAGGCAGCGGGCAGTACTTTTATTTGCAAACCTTGAAAAAAAGCCGCTTGGAGAGGCCATGGGGGACCTTCGCGGGATAGCAGAGGGGATTTTGCCTCAGGGTTATTCGGGAATCTTTAAAGGCATGGGCGATACGATGGGAGAGTCGTTTTATTATCTGACATTTGCAATTTTTCTGGGCATTTTTATGGCCTACATGATATTAGCTGCGCAGTTTGAGAGTTTTATTCATCCTGTGACGGTGTTGCTTGCAATGCCGTTTTCATTTATCGGGGCATTTGGCGCTCTTTTGATTACAGGCATGACGCTTAATATATTTAGCTTCATAGGGCTGATTCTTTTAATGGGACTTGTTAAGAAAAATTCGATTTTACTTGTTAACTACACAAACACGCTGAGAGCGCGGGGAATGAGCCGGCGTGAGGCGCTGATTGAAGCAGGCCCGGTAAGACTGCGCCCAATACTTATGACAACCTTTGCAATGATCTTTGGCATGATGCCAATAGCGCTTGCCCTTGGCGACGGCTCAGAGACACGCGCCCCAATGGCAGTAGCCACAATCGGCGGCCTTATTACGTCTTTGTTTCTGACACTCTTAGTCGTACCCTCAGCTTATGACCTCTTTGACGATATCCAAATGAAAATAATGAGAAAAGGTAATTCTAAGAAATTCTAAAGGGATGGCTCTGCCCTCCCTT
>JADFYB010000002.1:0-12672 GCA_015233245.1 Nitrospirota bacterium
CCACCGCTACCTCCACTGCCACCGCTACCTCCACTGCCACCGCTACCTCCACTGCCACCGCTACCTCCACTGCCACCGCTACTGGAGGATTTAGGTGCCGGCGTTGTATCTTTACCGTAACTGTTCTTTTCTGATTGAGTCATTGTGGTTGGAGCTGAAGGTGCTTGTCCCAGAGCTACAGAGGTTTTTTGCCCACCAGTTACTTTTACCTCCGGACTGCCAGAAACCTCTGTACTTTTTACTCCTACGCTACCGTCTGCAGTTCTAATGTCCGTTCCGGTATTGGGATTAAAAGACGTCTGCCAGTCTGTTCCTCTGACTCCGGCTACTGCATTAGGCGTATGGATTTCAAAATGGTCAGAGCCCTTAGCTCCTGCAAGACGAGAAGCTATACTCTTTTGCACAATAGCTTGCACCTTGCCCCTTGGAAGGGCTAATTTAGCATGGTATACTCCGTCTGTTACCTTATACTCGCTTATATCAACACGGGTGTTTTCAGCAATCCTTACGATACTGCCATCATTGAACGTTATCTCAGCCTTTGACTTACTCTTGGTTCTGAGTACATCCTGTTCACTTATTAAGTCTCCCGTTTTAAGCACTACTGCAGGAAGTTTCCCGCCTCGAAGCACATCAACGGTACCCTCAATTGCCGTTACTTTTCCGACAGCATTATCGGCATGTAACTGTCTGATAAAAACTAAATTCAGTAGTAAAAAGACAATTAAAAGAATAAACTTTTTATTTTTCATTATTAATTCTCCGCTTTAGTTTCCGTTATCACAAACATGTCCTGTCATTAGCCGTTTAGGGTTGAAAGTGCCCTGATAACATTCCATCAGCACGCTTTTACAACTTGCCTTCGTACCGCTTGTGTAAACCGCTGTTGAGGTAAACGTGAGAAATCCTCCATATATGCTTGCATTGGTTGTATCAGTCAAAGTCTTATTCTCATTGTTAAAGGAAATTGTATTGTTTGAAAATGTGATTAGTTTGGTTTTTTTAGACGCTAAGTTAGAGGAAAAAGCGTTTGTTGTGAGGGGGAATGTAGTATTAGAGGTTGTAGCATTATCTACTGCTGCAACAGTAAATTTTACAGTTAAATCCTGTGACGACCTGTTAGAAGCCACACAGTAGCTTGGGTTAGCGCTGTTTGTTGACAAATACGACATATTGTATAGAACTGACGATTGGTTTTGAGAAAAATATGCAATAACTGTACAGTCTGCTGTTATAGCACTTGTTGTATAGGTGGTACCGGAAAGGCTGCCTCCACACGTACCTCCCACTGAAGATAACGAGTATCCACTATTTGCAGTAACCGTAAAATGTGTTGTCGTATTATCATTAACCGTTTGTGATGTGTTTGGACTTATACTTCCTCCGGTGCTTGCCGATGGGGTTACTGTCCAGGTATTTGTTACCACACCTGTATAGATAGAAACACGATTTGTATCAACAAGCTTAGTGCCGGTTGAGTCGGAGGCTACTGAATACCAGTATCCGAAACCAGATGAGTTATTGCTTGCTGACCATGAAACCCCTGAATTTGTTGTTGTATAGATATAACCACCATATTTTGCAGCAACAAGCTTAGTGCCGCTTGAGTCGGAGGCTACTGATTGCCAGGATCCGCTGCTGGATGAGTTACTGTTCGTTGACCAATGAGCCCCTGCATTTGTTGATGTGTAGATATATCCACCATTAGTTGCAGCAACAAGATTAGTACCGGTTGAGTCGGAGGCCACTGATTGCCAGTTTCCGCTGCCGGATGAATTACTGTTTGTTGACCATGAAACCCCTGCATCTGTTGATGTATAGATATAACCACCATACACAGCAGCAACAAGCTTAGTGCCGCTTGAGTCGGAGGCTACTGATTGCCAGTTTCCGCTACCAGATGAGTTAGTGTTTGTTGACCAATGAACCCCTGCATCTGTTGATGTATAGATATAACCACCATGCATTGCAGCAACAAGATTAGTGCCGCTTGAGTCGGAGGCTACTGAAAGCCAGTTTCCGCTGCCGGATGAGTTACTGTTTGTTGACCATGAACCCCCTCCATCTATTGATGTGTAGATGTAACCACTATTTACGGCAACAAGCTTAGCGCCGCTTGAGTCGGAGGCTACTACGCTCCACCATCCGGCGCCGGATGAATTACTGTTTGTTGACCAATTAGCCCCTGCATCTGTTGATGTATAGATATAACCATAACCACCACTACGTGAAGCAACAAGATTAGTGCCGCTTGAGTCGGAGGCTACTGAATACCAATATCCACCGCCGGATGAATTGCTGTTTGTTGACCATGAACCCCCTGAATTTGTTGATGTATAGATAAAACCACCATTATTTACAGCAACAAGATTAGTGCCGGTTGAGTCGGAGGCCACTGATTGCCAGGATCCGCTGCCGGATGAATTGCTGTTTGTTGACCAAGTTGCTCCTGAATCTGTTGATGTATAGATGTAACCACCACCAATTGACGCTACAAGATTAGAGCCGGATGAATCGGAACCTACTGATTGCCAGGATCCGCTGCCGGATGAATTGCTGTTTGTTGACCAAGTTGCTCCTGAATCTGTTGATGTATAGATGTAACCACCATACACAGCAGCAACAAGCTTAGTGCCAGTTGAATCGGAGGCTACTGAATACCAGTTTCCGCTGCCGGATGAATTGCTGTTTGTTGACCAATTAGCCCCTGCATTTGTTGATGTATAGATATAACCCCCATAAACTGCTGCAACAAGCTTAGTGCCAGTCGAATCTGAGGCCACTGAATGCCAGTTTCCGCTGCCGGATGAATTGCTGTTTGTTGACCAAGTTGCTCCTGAATCTGTTGATGTATAGATGTAACCACCACCAATTGAAGCTACAAGATTAGAGCCGGTTGAATCGGAGGCCACTGATTGCCAGGATCCGCTGCCGGATGAGTTACTGTTTGTTGACCAATGAACCCCTGCATCTGTTGATGTATAGATGTAACCCCCAAAAACTGCAGCAACAAGCTTAGTGCCGGTTGAGTCGGAGGCTACTGACTTCCAGTTTCCGCTGCCGGATGAATTACTGTTTGTTGACCATGAAACCCCTGCATCTGTTGACATATAGAGATAACCACCTTGAGATGCAGCAACAAGCTTAGTGCCGGTTGAGTCGGAGGCTACTGATTGCCAATTTCCAGCATATGGACCCAATCGCAGGGTCCAGGTAACACCCGCATAAGACACTGCAGACAATGAGGTAATAAGCAGAGCTAAAACAATGTATTTTGCTAAAAACCTATATTTTTTCATAACCTTTTATTTCCCATTCAATTAGCCATCATAACACTTCATTAATGCCCAATTGCAGTTGAAACAGTGTCCATACAAACATAGCCGGTAACGGGCCTTCTGGGGTTACTGTATCCTTGTAAACAGGATATCACGACCTTTGAACAGGATGCCTGAGTACCCGATGAGTATGAAGCCTTTGACACAAAAGAAAGAGCACCACCATAAGCGCCTGAATTAGCAATATCTGCTGATAATGACAGAGATTCGGTTCCACCTAGGGGATTATAAATTGAGGCTGTTTTCTCTTGAAAAGTGAACAGCCGTGTAGTTTGGCTATTAAGATAATTTGCAAACGTCTGCTTTCCTGTAGATGGGGTATGATTATCGGCAGATTTCACTTCAAAGCTGACAGTCATATTCTCTGAGGACAAATTCGACGCCACACAGTAAACCACATTATTTGTGTTTGTATGAAGATAAGGAATGTTGTATGTAACTGTTGAGGGATAGTAGCCGGTATAAATATAACCACCATACACTGCCGCAGCGAGTTTTTTACCATTAGTTGACGTCGTTATTGACTGCCAATTTCTGGCTCCAGCACTCGTTTGTGCAGTCCACGTGGAGCCAATATCTGAAGACGTATAAATATACCCGCCATACACTGTTGCAGCTACGGTCTCCATCCAATAAGATATTGTTACTCCATCCCACGCTTTACTGCCAGTACCTGTTTGCTCTGTCCATGAAGCGCCTGAATTGTGTGATGTAAAAATACTACCCACATTTACTACAGCAACAAGATCAATCCCCTGTGAACATGATGTGACTGCTGTCCAACTTTTGCTGCCTACACTTGTATGCTCAGTCCATGTTGCGCCTGAACCTGTTGAGGTGTAAATGTAACCTCCATTAACTACAGCAACGAGTTTTGTACCATTGGCAGATGTTGCTATTGACTGCCAATTCCTGACTCCAGAATTCGTTTGTTCTGTCCAATTCTCTCCGATATTTGTTGACGTATAAATGTTCGCACCATAAGCTACGGCAGCAACAATTTCCATATTTGATGAGATTGCTACTGATTTCCAGTTCTTGCTGCCAAGACTCGTTTGCTCTGTCCATGAAACACCTGAATTGTGTGAGGTATAAACATAACCACCATCAACTGCAGCAACAAGATCTACCCCCTGTGCGCATGATGTGACTGCCGCCCAATTTTGGCTGCCGAGACTTGTATGCTCTGTCCATGTTACTCCTGAATCTGTTGAGGTGTAGATGTAACCTCCATTAACTACAGCGACAAGCTTTGTACCATCTGATGAAGATGCTATTGATCGCCAATCCCGGCTGCCAGAACCAGTCTGTGCTGTCCAAACCCAGTCGGCGTGTACCATTGCAGGGAATAAAACAACAAACACTGATAAGACAATATACTTAACACCCAAAATACGTCTTTTCATTAACATATCCTCATAAAACCATCTCTCACAATACCACTTATTATGAATATTTGTTCGCTAACAACGCTTGTGTACCTGCGTCGCTTTAATAATGCTTGAAACGTACAGTCAATGTCAATGTGCCTTTTGTGAAATGATGTAACTAAAGTAACTAAAATACTTATAACATTATTTTATGAATTAATAAGATTTGATTATAATATGTGAAGCATGTCAGTCTTTCACGCATTTTTCAGTATCCATTCTCACAAACATGTCCTGTCATTAGCCGTTTAGGGTTGAAAGTGCCCTGATAACATTCCATCAGCATGCTTTTACAACTTGCCTCGGTGCCGCTTGTATAAGCTGCGGTTGAGGTAAATTTGAGTGTTCCTCCGTATATGCTTGCATTGGTTGTATCAGTCAAAGTTTTATTTTCATTGTTATAGGAAATTGTATTTTGCAAAAATGTGATTAACTTGGTTTTCTTAGATGCTAAATTAGATGCAAAAGTGTTGACTGCGCCGGAGGGTGTAACATTATCGGCTGCACCAACAGTAAATGTTACGGTTAATTCCTGTGACGACCTGTTAGAAACTACGCAATAACCCGGATAAGCAGTATTTGTTGATAAATACGGGATTTTGTATGAAACGGCAGACATATCCGGTGAATACACTCCTGTATAGATATAACCACCAAAGGGCACTGCGGCAATTTTTGACCCATCTGATGATGACGCTATTGAATACCAATTTTTGCTGCCTGCGCTCGTTTGAGCTGTCCATGAAACGCCGGAATTGGTTGAGGTATAAATATAGCCACTGTTAACTACAGCAGCAAGTTTTGCCCCATCGGACGATGACGTTATTGAAAACCATCTTCTGCGACCGGCACCAGTTCGATTATCCCAGGTAGCCCCTGAATCTGTCGAGGTATATATATAACTATTAATAATAGCTCCAGCAGCGAGTTTTATCCCATCTGATGAGGACGCTATTGAAGACCATCTTCTGCGACCTGCGCCCGTTCGATTATCCCAGTTAGCCCCTGAATCTGTTGAAGTGTAAATATAACCACCAGCATCTCCATTGTCCACAGCAGCGAGTTTTGTCCCGTCTGATGAGGACGTTATTCCAAGCCAATATCCGCTACCGGCATTCGTTTGCTCAGTCCATGTAGCGCCTGAATCGGTTGAGGTTATATATACCCACCGGAGCCATCAGTACCCCAACCATCTCCGGCAGCGAGTTTTGTCCCATCTGATGAGGATGTTATTGATTGCCAAAATCTGCTATCAGAACTCGTTCGTTCAATCCATGTAGCACCTGAATCGGTTGAGGTATAAATATAACTAACTTCATCTCCAGCAGCGAGTTTTGTCCCGTCTGATGAGGACGTTATTCCACCCCAATATCTGCTACCAGAACTGGTTTGCTCTGTCCATGTAGCGCCTGAATCGGTTGAGGTATATATATACCCACCGGAGCCATCAGTACCCCAACTAACTGCGGCAGCGAGTTTTGTCCCATCGGATGATGACGTTATTCCACCCCAATCTCTGTTACCGGCACTTGTTTGCTGAGTCCAGGTCCAACCGGCATAAGACACAGCTGGCACAAACAATATCATCAGTAACAGTAAGACAATGGATTTCGCTGAAAAACTGTCTGTTTTCATAACCGTATTATTCTTCATTCAATTAACCTTTTAAACCTGCCATTAATGGCCGATTACAGTTGAAACTGTGTCCATACAGACATAACCAGTCACTGGCCTTCTGGGGTTACTGTATCCTTGTAAACATGAAATCACAACCTTTGAACAGGATGCCCGAGTGCCTGATGAAAACGCACCGGTACTGACAAAAATTAACGACCCGCCGTATGAACCTGAATTAGCAATATCTGATGATAAGTCCAAAGACTCAGTTCCGCTTGAGGGATCATAAATTGAAGCAGTCTGCTCTTGAAACGTGAATAACCGTGTAGTTTGGCTGTTAAGATAGTTTGTAAAAGTTTGTTTACCCGCAGCAGGAATGTCAACATCTGCCGATTTCACTTCAAAGCTAACGGTCATATTCTCTGAGGATAAGTTTGATGAAATACAGTAAACGACATTATTTGTATTTGTATGAAGATACGGGATGTTGTACGCAACAGTTGAGGGATAGTAGCCGGTGTAAATATAACCATTATAAGCAACAGCAGCAAGTTTTGTTCCATCAGAAGACGATGCTATTGATTTCCAGTTTCTGCTGCCAGCCCCTGTTTCATAAGCCCATGTAGCACCGGAATCTGTCGAAGTATATATGTAATCATTAGAAGCTACAGCAGCGAGTTTTGTACCATCTGATGATGACGTTATTCCAGACCAAAATCTGCTACCAGAACTCGTTCGTTCAGTCCATGTAGAACCGGAATTGGTTGAGGTATAAATATACCCGACATTAACCACAGCAGCGAGTTTTGCTCCATCTGATGATGACGCTATTGAATACCAATTTTTGCTGCCTGCGCTCGTTTGAGCTGTCCATGAAACGCCGGAATTGGTTGAGGTATAAATATAGCCACTGTTAACTACAGCAGCAAGTTTTGCCCCATCGGACGAGGACGTTATTGAATACCAGGTTCTATTGTCAGAAACGTGCTCAGTCCATGAAACGCCGGAATCTGTTGAGGTATAAATATACCCGATATTAACCACAGCCGCAAGTTTTGCCCCATCGGATGATGATGCTATTGATTTCCAATATCTGCTGCCGGCAATCGTTTGCGGAGTCCATGCAGCACCTGAAGTGATTGAGGTGTAAATATAACCATTAGAAATTACAGCCGCGAGTTGTGTCCCATCGGATGAGGATGCTATTCCGTCCCAAAATCTGCTGCCGGAATTCGTTTGTGGAATCCATGTAACACCTGAATCTGCTGAGGTATAAATGTAACCGCCGCCGTCACTGCCAAAATAATCTACAGCAGCAAGTTGTGTCCCATCGGATGATGACGCTATTGCACTCCAACCTCTGCTGCCGGAATCAGTTTGTGGTGTCCAAACCCAGCCGCCGTGAGCTACCGTAGGTAATAAAATTAACAAGGAAAGAGATATAAAACACTTAACCGTTAGAATTTTGACTCCCACAGCTCCTCCTCGGCATAACAACAAAACCCACAGCTACGTCAACACGCAATCACCATACGCTTAATTAAAGATAAACTAACTATAAGATAAAAAAAAATATTTTGTCAATATGTTACCTCAGAAAGTATGTAACTTTTGTACTCAAAATCCATGTTGTTAGAAATATTTGCCCTATTTATTGTTTTGGTTAAGTTTTAATAAATCCTAATATTGATAAGCATAGGCCATAATATATATTCCTTTAGTATCCATTGTCACAAACCTGTCCTGTCAACAGCCGTTTAGGGTTCAAAGTACCCTGATAACACTCAAGCAACACGCTTTTACAGCTTGCCTCCGTACCGCTTGTATAAACTGCTGTAGAGGTAAACGTCAAAAATCCCCCGTATATGCTTGCACTGTTGGTATCACTCATAGTTAAACTTTCATTGTTAAAGGAAATTGTATTTTGCAAAAATGTGATTAACTTGGTCTTTTTAGACGCCAAATAAGAAGCAAAAGTGTTGGTTGTGCCGGAGTTGGTTCTTTTAGACGCTGAATTAGAAACAACACTGCTTGGTTCGACATTGGGTGTATCGGTTGCGCCTACCGTAAAATTCACAGTTAAATCCTGTGACGACCTATTTGATGCCATACAATAGCTTGGGTTAGAGCTGTTTGTTGATAAATACGGCAGATTGTAAATTACAGATGAGTTGTTCTGAGAAAAATTTGCGATAACTGTACAATCTGCCGTTATTGCGCTTGTTGTGTAGGTGCTGCCGGAAAGGCTGCCTCCACACGTGCCTCCTACTGAAGATAACGTATATCCACTATTAGCACTAACCGTAAAAGATGTTGTCGAATTATAGTTAACAGTTTGTGCTGTGTTTGGGCTTATGCTCCCTCCTGTACCTGCCGATGGGGTTACTGTCTGGGTCTTTCGTGAAGCTGTAGCCGTAACCGTACAGTCTGCTGTTACTATGCCTGTAGTATAAGTCGAATCCGTGTTTACTGCCAGATTTGATTGAGCAATTCCACCGCATCCTGACACACTTGTTATGTAATAGCCTGAGGTGGGATGAAAAGTAAACGTTTGAGTAGCGTTATCACTCACTGTTGTTGAAGCACCGGATGTTTCAATTACATTTGTCAGAGCCTCGGTTATAGTCCAGGTTTTTTGTGAAGCCGTTGCTGTTACTGTGCAATCAGAAGTTACCGCTGCCGTTGTATAACTTACCGCTGCATTGACAGCCTGTGCTCCAGGATTCGTTCCCCCACATCCTGATACACTTGTTATGTAATAACCAGATCCAGGTGTAAACTGAAATGTTATTGTACCTCCATAATTCACTGTCTGGGGTGAAGTTTTGTCACTTGTTACATTTGTCATCGATTCGGTTACTGTATAGGTCTTCTGTACTGCCGTTGCAGTAACCGTACAGTCTGCTGTTACTGCTCCTGTTGTATAACTTACAGCTGAATTGACAGCCTGTGCTCCAGGGTCAGTTCCTCCGCACCCTGATACCCCGGTTATGTAATAACCTGATGACGGTGTAAACTGAAATGTTATTGTGCTGTTATCATTTACAGTTTGAGGCGAGGATTTGTCAGTGGTCACATTTGTCAGAGTTTCGGTTACTGTATGAGCACGGACACCAGTATATATATAGTCACTGGTATTGGCCATAATTGCAACCGTCTTTGAGCCGTCTGCAGATATTGCAACTTCTCCCCAATTTCGGGTAGTGTCGTTTGCAGTTGTGCTCCATGTGACGCCTGAATCTGTTGAGATATAAAGATACTCACCAACAGTATCAGCAGCAAGCAATATAGTTCCATCTGAAGACGATGCTACACCATGCGATTGTAGTCTGCCTGATCCTGTCTGCGAAGTCCATGTAACGCCTGAATCTGTAGAGGTATAAACGTAGCCATAATCACTTACAGCAGCGAGTTTTGTGCCATCGTATGATGAGGCAATAGCTGTCCAGTCACCATAACCGGCATTTACCTGTACTTTCCATGTAACTCCTGAATCTGTTGATGTGTATATATACCCGGGAGTAAAATCCACTGCAGCCAGTTTAGTTCCGTCTGATGACGATGCCACACTAAACCAATATAAAGGGCTTGATGATGTCTGCTCGGTCCATGTGACGCCTGAATCTGACGATGTAAAAATATGTCCTTGTCGTACTGCTGCGACTAACTTAGTACCGTCTGACGAAGACGCTAAGGCACTCCAATTTCGGCCAGCATCGGTTGCTCTTGGCGTCCATGTAACGCCTGAATCTGTCGAGGTGTAAAGATATCCTCCGGAGGTAGCAGCAATCAATTTAGTGCCGTCTGATGATGATGCTACTTTAGACCAATATCTGGCAGCATCGGTTGCTCTTGGCGTCCATGTAACGCCCGAATCTGTAGAGGTATAAAGATAACCAAGGTAAGTACCAAAAATCAATTTAGTGCCATCAGCTGAAGACGCTACACCATATCGATTTCTGCTTGTATCTCTTGCCGTCCAGGTCCAGACGTTGGTTGTTGCGGTTGTCGTGGTTGTTGAGGTCGTAGTCGTAGCTGTTGTTGTGGTTGTTGAGGATGCAGCTGTAGTCGTAGTTGTTGACGCAGATGTGTTTGGTGTTATAAAATTTCCCATTGCATAAGGCTGAGTTCCTACGCTAATCGTATTTGAAACCGTCTTTGATGCTGTTGATATCACAGAAACATTGTCTGAACCATAATTTGCCACATAGACCTTAGAGCCATCGGGCGTAACAGACACTCCTAACGGATCATTGCCTACGGTTATTGTGTTTGATACCAGGTTTGTGGCTGTAGATATTACAAGAACATGGGTGGTATAAGATTCTGTCACATACACCTTTGAGCCATCAGGGGTCACAACTGCTCCAAAGGTATAAAGCGGTACGTTAATCGTTGCTGTAATTGTATCTGTAGCAGTTGAGATTACAAAAACATTGTAACGATTAGTCACCACATAGACCTTAGAGCCATCGGGTGACATGGCAAGTGAATTTGGCTGGCTACCATATGTTCCTGAGGCTCCTGCACTCCCAACTTTTATCGTGGTTGAAACCGTGTTTGTGTTTGTGGATATTACGGAAACTGTTTCTGAATTAGTATTTAAAACATAGACCTTAGAGCCATCTGGTGTTACGACAATTGAACCCGGGTTAGTCCCTACAGTGATAGTATTTGTGACCGTGTTTGAGGTTGTGTTTATTACTGATACGGTGTTCATTGTATAATAACCATGTGTCACATAGACCTTAGAGCCATCTGGCGTCACGGCAACTCCGTATGGATGCTCCCCAACAGTGATTGTGTTTGAGACCGTGTTTGAGGTTGTGTCTATTACCTTAACTGTATTTGCACCGTAATTTGCCACATAGACCTTAGAGCCGTCAGGTGACACGGCTACTCCAACCGGATTAGTCCCGACGGTGATAGTGTTTGAGACCGTATTTGAGGTTGTATCTATTACAGATACGTTGTTTGAGCCGTAGTTTGTTATATAAGCTTTGGTAGCCGTAGTGGTTGTAGTGGTTGGTGCCGTAGTAGTGGTAGTGCTTGATGCTGCTGTGGTTGTAGTGGCAGAATAAACACCAGTGGAAATATAGCCACTACCTGAGCCACTCAGAGCAAGGAGTTTTGTCCCATCTGACGAGGATGCTATTCCATACCAATACGCATTACCAGCAGCTGTTTGTTGTGTCCACGTAGCACCTGAATCTGTTGATGTATAAATATAGCCCTTTACACCAAGAGTAGGATTACATTCTACAGCGGCGAGCATTGACCCATCTGATGAGGATGCTATGCCCTTCCAATGCATAGGACCAGAAGCAGCTTGTGGTGTCCATGTTACGCCTGAATCTGTTGACGTATAGACGTATCCTCCAGAGCCGGTACCATAGTAATCTACAGCAGCGAGCTTTGTTCCATCTGTTGAAGATGCTATACTGTTCCAATATCCGCTTCCGGCACTAGTTCGTTCAGTCCATGAAGTACCTGAATCGGTTGACGTGTAAATATAACCATAAGCATAAACTCCGGCAGCGATTTTTGTTCCATCTGATGAGGATGCTACACTTTGCCATTCACGATTACCAGCAGCAGTTTGTTGTGTCCACGTAGAGCCTGAACTTGTTGATGTGTAAATATAACCAGTATAAGGACTACTATAAGAGGAATGTGCAGCGATGAGTTTTGACCCATCTGATGAGGACGCTATGGCTGACCAATATCTGCTACCAGCAGCAGTTTGTGATGTCCATGTAGAGCCTGAATCCGTTGACGTATAGATGTAGCCTCCACTACCAAAGTTAATATCAAAAGCAGCGAGTTTTGACCCATCTGATGACGATGTTATTGCATACCATTCTCTTATCCCAGAATTTGTTTGAGCAGTCCACGTAGCGCCTGAATCTGTTGATGTGTAAAGATAACCACCACTACCGTTACCTCTATCAACAGCAGCGAGTTTTGTACCATCTGATGATGATGCTCCTGAGCTCCAAGCTCCGGAACCATAACTAGTTTGCGCAGTCCACGTCCACTCTGCATAAAGCACTACAGGCAAGGAAAACAGAAGCGTCAACATAACAAAACACTTAATTGTTAGGATTTTACCTCTCATAAACTCTTCAAAGTCCTGCAACAAATCCTACGCGACATACTACGCAGACCCTCCATCTTTTTGGCAAAATACGTTGATAAATTTAAAAAGAGATTATATTAAAAAAAAATGTTTGTCAATACTATGTTCCAGAAACATTGTGACATTTGTATCCAATATCAAGGATCTC
>JADFYB010000002.1:12772-15530 GCA_015233245.1 Nitrospirota bacterium
GCCCTTAGTTGTAAAATAAGGCTCAAAGATTCTCTCTTTTATACTTTCAGGAATTCCCCCGCCATTGTCTTTTATTGAGACTATAACTTTGGATTTCTCTTCACTGTTACTTATCTTAAGTTCTATAGCCCCCTTGATTTCAGGAGTATTTTTCTTTCTTGTTACAACTGCATCCTTTGAGTTATTTAAAATGTTGAGCACCACCTGTTTAAACTCATTAGGATATCCCTCAGTGATAAGTAATGCGTTCTGTTCAGTTTTGATAGAAATGTGTATCTTGCTTCTATTGAAAACATGTACAAACATTGACAACAACTCTTCTATGGCTGTTTTTACATTAAACAGTTGTTTTTCCTTTGCAGGAATAAAGAAGTTTTTGAAATCATCAATAGTTTTTGACATAAAGTTAATCTGATTCATTGTAGAGCCAACTATATCTTCAATATATTTATCATCAATCTCACTGCAGGAATATGTTTCGCCTAAATCCTGTATGTTTAATCCTATAGCATTCAAAGGTTGTCTCCATTGGTGGGCTATTAATCCTATCATCTCACCCATGGATGCCATCTTGGATTGTTGAATCAACATTTGTTCCTGATTTTGTCTTTTTTCGGTCTCTGCCTTTACCATAGCCTCAAGATTGCAATTTAGTGTTTTCAAATCCTCGTCCATCCGTTTACGATCTATTGCTATGGCATAAATAGCAGCCAAACGTTGTATAATATTAAGATCTTCATCTGTATAATCTCTCTCAGCATTTGAAAGCGCAATATTACCAATCAAATTATTTTTTATAATTGCCGGAACACACATAAATCGCTTAATTGGAATATTCCCCTCAGGAATACAACATTTGTAAGCAGTGTGCTCTTTCGGGTTATTAGTGTAAAACGCCTGTTTTGTATCTAAAGCATATCCCCACAAAGCATCATAGCCATCATTATCCTTTGGAAAGGCCAGTCGCAGGTATCTATTATCCACATTATACTGACTATTTGTCTGCTCTGGCGCGCTTCTGTCTGACTCTGAGACATATCCGTGTAAACTTTCAGTTAGTTTCATTGCCTGTTTATTTACAATGACAGAAATATCAACTATATCCATTTCAGGAGAGAGTAACGCCTCAGACACCTCTGCAACTGCTCTCTGAAAATCCAGTTCCCGTTTCATTATAGCCTGGGCTTTTTTAATGTCTGAAATATCATGAAATATTTCAAACTTATATATTGATTCGTCTATATTCCTTAATGGAGTATCGAAAAGCGAATATGTCTTGTTGTTTTTCGATGAATGCCATTCCCATGTAACGCTTTTTCCTGCAAAAACTTCATTGTTTTTACACCATGGGCATGGTTGCGTTCTGTCATGAAAATACTCGTAACACTTACGGCCGTTCACTTCTCCGAACTCTTTTAGTAAAGCTTTATTAATAAAATCTATATCATTGTCTTTAGTAACTATATATATGCCATCCTCCATCGTATCCATTATAGATTTAAGCTTATCCCTCTCTGTTTTAATTATATCCTCCATCCGTTTCTTATAAGTTATATCCTCAACAATGGCCAGGCTAAGTGTTAGTTTATTTTCTCTTATGCACAAGGGGATACATTTAAAGCTTACCCATACTATGTTTGAATCTTTACGAATATATCGTTTCTCCGTACTGAAAACTGATAAATTACCGCTGTATAAACGTTTTAACCCATCCAGTTGTTGCCCGACATCATCGGGATGTGTAATGTTTTGCCATGTGAGTGTTGATAATTCATCATGGGAATAACCAGTTATATTGCAGAAAGTTTGATTAAACTTGACTAATCTTCCGGAAATTGACTCTATGATGTTAATTCCAATTGGCGCTTGCTCAAAGATAATCCTGATTTCTTTTTCCAACTCCTCGTTTGCTTTACGCAGGAGCTCCGACTGTTCCGTTATTAACTGCTTTTGTTTGTGAAGTGCCAGAAAGGCATTTACCTTGCTTTTTAAAATCGTATCATCAATTGGTTTTATTAAATAATCCAAGGCTCCAATTTCATATCCTTTAGAAATAAATTTCTCTTCTATGCTTACTGCGCTTATGAAAATTATCGGAACCGTCTTGGTTTTGTTATTGCTCCTGATAAAAGATGCCGTCTCAAAACCGTCCATTTCAGGCATCTGCACATCCAGTATCACTAATGCAAACTCATCGCGCAAAAGATTCCAAAGCGCCTCTTTACCGCTTACCGCTCTTACGATATTGACGTCCGGCTGGCTCAGGATGGTTTCCAGCACTAGAAGATTTTCCGCTCTGTCGTCAACTATTAATATATTTTGCATATATATTCTTACCTCGATAATTCGTTAAGTTTATCAGCAATTTCAGGCAAATTTAAAATATAGTCAACCGTGCTTTCATTGATTGCTGCCAGGGGCATTGCCGGATATTGTGCGCTTTCAGGGTTTTGTACTATCGTTGTGCCTCCACGCTCTTTTATCCTCTTTAAACCCACACTGCCATCACTGTTGGCTCCGGTTAATATTATACCAAAACAGTGCTTAGTAAAAGCATCCGCGGCAGTTTCAAAAAGCACATCTATCGAGGGACGGGAGTAATTTACACGTGGATCCACTGACAGAGAAAACGTTTTGTCGTCTTCTATCAGCAGATGATAATCCGGCGGAGCAATATATATAAAACCATTTTGAATTTTTTCCTTATCCTCTGCATATTTGACCTTTAGCCGGACAATTTTGCTGAAGAAATGAATTA
>JADFYB010000002.1:15630-41211 GCA_015233245.1 Nitrospirota bacterium
TGCAGCTCTCTGTTAAAATATATCAACACGTTTCTACAAAAAATGATGTTCATCTCACCAAACACACCGTCTGATGCAAGGTTATGAACAGAAAACACTACGTTTTGTTTTAACGACTGATCAATTATAGCACAATCACCTTCAGTTGTGAAGTAATCGCTGAATGAGTGCATCCCTCCGGTCTGTATGTAGTTGGAGGCATATTTTTTTAATAATTTCAGATCAAAGATGCCCTTTTTTGCACTACTTAGCGCTCTCTCGCTGTAATCAGTTGCGTATATTATGTTTTTATCGTAAAGGTTTTCCTCCCTTAGCACTATGCTAAGGGAATACACCTCCTCGCCGGTTGAGCAGCCTGCTACCCAGATTTTTAGAAATGGCAATTTGCTTAGCTCAGGAATTACAGTTTTTCTCAAAGTATGAAAGAACTCAGGGTCACGGAACATCTCAGTTGTGCTTATCGAAAAATCCCCGAGCAATTCTAAAAAAAACGGCCTGTCATATATCACTCTGTTAATAATTTCAGTTATCTTGTTTATCCCCGATACAGACATCCTGTGCTTTATTCTTCTTTTTATCGAGGCTTTTGAATAATTTCTAAAATCGTATCCGTACTTTGAGTGTATAGCCTCAAGAAGGAGCATTATTTCTAAGTTTTCATTGTCCTCGTTATCGTAGTAGTCCATTTGTTAAAATCTCCTGTTTAATACCATGTTTCGTTTAGAAAAAGATTTTAAACCACAGATGAACACAGATAAATTCAAGACCATCATCCGTGTTTATCTGTGGTTAATTTCCTTCTCATTGATATAACCAAATTCTTAACAGAGAAAGAAGTCTGTCCTTATCAACGGGTTTGGAGATATAATCGTTTGCTCCGGCCTCTATGCACTTCATCCGGTCCTCTTTCATTGCTTTTGCAGTGAGCGCAATTATAGGTATGTCTTTGTATTGTCTGATTTTTCTTACCTCTTTTATTGCTGCGTAACCGTCCATCTCCGGCATCATTATGTCCATAAGTACAACTTCTATTGTGTCATTTTTCTTTAATATATCGAGGCACTCTGTCCCGTTTCTTGCCGTAACCACGTTTATTCCCTCCTCCTCAAGTATGCTCGTTAAGGCAAACACGTTTCTGGAATCATCGTCGGTTACCAGTATGTTTCTGTTCTTAAATATATGCTCTTTATTATGCACTCTTAGGAGTATCTTCTGTTTTTCCTCGGGCAATTGTGATTCATCAAGATGCAAAAACAGCACGATTTCATCAAGCAGCCTGTCGGGTGATTTTACAGTTTTAAGCACTATCTTGTGGGCATACATGTTGAGTTTTATCTCATCCCCGACGCTGAGCTGTGAGCTGTTAAAGATTATTACCGGTATGTTGCACAACGTTTCAGAGTTTTTTATTATATCTAAAAAACTGAAACTTACAGGCTCATTATCTGTAATATTCATTATTATAAAATTATACTGATTCGATTCTACTATCTTTTGAGCTTTCTTTGCCGACACATAATCCACGCCCACTTCAGTGCTTTTTAACAGTTCCTTAAGTGCCGTCTCCTGTTGAATATTAAGGTTAATTGCTAGAATCTGTTTTTTTTCATCCGAGTAGATACTTTCCAGTCTGTTGAAAGCCTCTTCAATGTTTTTCATGTTGACGGGCTTTGTTAAATAGCCGACACTGCCGGATTTCATAACATCTATGTTTTTTTCCGATGCAGATATTATGTGTATTGGAATGTTGCGCGTCTCCGAGGAGTCTTTTAACCTTTCAATAACCGTCCAACCATCTAAATCTGGCAAACCCATGTCCAAAATTATCGCATTAGGTTTATATTTATGTGCGTACTCTATGCCGTGTCCTCCGTCCTGTGCTATTATGCACTTATAGCCTCTTTCACGGCTTATATCCAGCAGGATTTTTGCAAATGCTATGTCATCCTCTATTATTAAGATTGATTTATCATCCTGCGACATGCTCTCCCTGTCATCCTCTGACGCTTTTCCTATCAATTTAAGTTGGGATTTGCTCTCCAGTGTTTTTTCAGAGAGTACATCAGAAGGAGTGGCGTGTTGTACGTCAGGTATAAGTATGGTAAAGGTACTGCCTGAGCCAAATTCGCTCTTAACTGTTATTTCACCTCTGAGCAGCTTAACCAGTTCTTTGGATATTGTAAGCCCAAGCCCCGTGCCTCCGAACCTTCTGCTCGTTGTTCCATCGGCTTGTTTAAAGGCCTCAAAAATAACTCCTAACTTATCCGTGGGAATTCCAATGCCGGTATCGGAAACTGAAATTGACAATGAGTTGCCGGCAGAATCCTTATCTATTAATACCCTTATGGAGCCTTTTTCTGTAAATTTAATGGCATTTGACAGCAGGTTTCTGATTATCTGCTCTGTTTTTTGAACATCGGTGTGAATATACTTTGGTGCGTTTTCTGATACATTCACCTGTAAAGACAAGGACTTTTCTTCTGTAAAAGGTGAAAATGTCCTCTCTATAAATGTTTTCAGCTTGTCTATCTCCATGGCTCCAATGTTTAATTCAACTTTGCCGGCCTCGACTTTTGACAGATCCAGAATATCGTTTATCAGTAGCAGAAGGTCATTACCCGATGAGTGAACCGTTGCGGCACACTCCACTTGTTTTTCTGTAAGGTTGCCCTCTTTATTTTCCATGAGAAATTTTGAAAGCAACAAGATACTGTTAAGTGGTGTTCTCAGCTCATGCGACATGTTTGCCATGAACTCTGATTTATACTTGCTCGTTATTTCGAGTTCCCTGGTTTTTTGAAGATTAAGCTCCTGATTTCTTTCAAGTTGTATGTTCTTTTTCTTTATCTCATCCCGTTGTTTTTCCATAAGGCGTGCGTGTTCCTCGAGTTCCTCGTTGGCCTGCCTGAGTTCCTCCTGTTGCTCCTGAAGCTTAAGTTCAGAGGCTCTCAGCGTCTTTGTCTGATTTGCCAGCGCCTCATTGTTAGCCCTTAATTCCTCCTGCTGTTCCTGAAGCTCCTCGGACTGGTTTTGGGTAAGAATCAAAAGTTCTTTCATACTATCCCGTGATTGTACTACGCCGAAAGATATTGCAATAGCCTCGGAAACAGATTCCATAAACTCCATTTGATATCCTGTGAATGTTGTGAATGCCCCCAGCTCTATAACGCCTTTTACCTCACCGTTATAAATAAGCGGTGTGACCAGTATGTTTGAGGGCACTCTCCCCCCAATGCCCGACACTATTTTTATATAATCCTCAGGAACCTCTGTTAACAGTATGCTTTGCTTTTCCAGTGCCGCCTGCCCGATTACTCCCTCTCCAAATGCAAACTCGTTGGATAAACATTTTCGTTTGGTGTGGGCATATGTGCCGATTAGTTTCAGGTTTTTTTGATCCTTTTGAGTCAGGTAAATTGCCCCTATCAGTGCTCCCATGTATTCGGAAATAAACACTATCAGTTTTTGAGAAAGAGTTATCGCATCCTGTTCGCCGCGCATTATTTCGCCTATTTGTGTGTATCCTGTTTTTTTCCAGTCCTCAATGTCTCTGTCAGAAGATATATTGCGTAAGTTTTCCGTCATAAGCAGAAAAGATTCGGATAACTGGCCTATTTCGCCCCGCTCTGATACATCTATGTTAATGTTTAAATTACCTGAACCTACTTCTTTGGTTATTAGTATTAACCTCCTAATTGGAGAGGTAATGCTCCGTGTAAAGATAAACGCAAATACACTGCAGATAAGCATTGCTCCAGCTAAAATAAAATATAAAATATTTCTGGATTCATTATTTGATTTCTGAGTGTTTTCATAAAACAACTTTGCTTTGACAGAGGCAAAATCTATTGCTTCTTTTAGTAACTTCTCATTCTCTGTAGCATTTTCGTACAATTTAGTATCCAACTGTTTCTCAGCCTCAGTCTTTTTGCCCTGTAACAGCAGATCAAAATAATCATCGTGCAGCGAAATATATTTCTCATAATTTTTACGAATGTTTCTTATTAATTTTTTATCGCCTAAGAACAGATCTTCTGCTACTGTCAGATCGTTTAATATTTCAGGGTCTATAGAGGATATCTCTGTCTTCATTTCCAAAACTGCCTCATTATTAGGCAGAAAATATGCTTTTCTTAATAAATATCTGGCTCTGAATATATTCGCATCGGTTGATAGTAATTTGCCTTTTACCGTGAAAGGGTGCTCATAGAGATTTTTTATCTGATTGGCCGCGAAATCCAGTCTGCTTATTGAATAAGAGAACAGCAGAAGAAAAACAAATAACATAAGCAGATACCCTATGGCAATACGGGTTCCAATTCTTAGATTTTTAATCATAGATTTCTCCTTAATATTGTATCTTTCGTATGAGAGTTTTCAGGTGTCGGTAATTGTAACTCCTAAGAATCAGCTCTGTCTATTTCAAATAAAGGGTCTGCACATTCATCAGTTGATTCATTATCGTAAAACATATATCTGTTTTTCCCAAGTTCCTTTGCCTTATACATTGCCATATCCGCTCTTTTTATAAAAACACTGCTTAAGTTATCAATTTCATCACTTAATTGACCGAATGGATACACCTCAATGCCTATACTTGCGCCTATATGGCATTCATACTCATTTATTAAAAATACCGTATTCAATGATGAAATAATCTTATCTGCAATCATTACCACATCATTCTGTTCACTGATTTTACTGAGAATAATAATGAACTCATCTCCGCCTATCCGGGAAACTGTATCTGTTTTTCGCACAATACTTAACAACCTTTTTGAAACATCTTTGAGTAAAACATCGCCGGTTTGATGTCCGTAATTATCATTAACTGCCTTAAAATTATCCAGGTCTATAAATAACAATGCCATCTTATACTTTTCACGTTTGGCAAATTCAATCGAGGTGTTTAACCTGTCCAAAAGTAATATCCGGTTAGGCAGAGATGTAACTGTATCGTAGTGGGCAAGGAGCTGGAGTTGCTTCTCATAGTATTTTCTTTGAGTTATGTTTCTGAGCACGTAAACACACTGGGTTACATTACCGTTTTCATCTTTTATTGGCGATGCTGAACATGAGACATATATTTCTTTTCCATCCTTATCATAATGCAGGTGTTCACTCATCGAATACTCACCGGTGCGTAACATATTCATAACAGGACATGAGTACTCTTGTTGGTTACAAGGTTCGGAGCTATTATGAATAACCATATAACAGTGTTTGCCAACAACATCATTCTCATATACTCTGTACTCTTTCAGGAATTTGTTATTAGTGCTAACGATTGTAAAATCTTTAACGTCTATCACAGCGATAGAATCATTTATGCTGTTAATTACTGTATCAATAAAAATATTATGTCTCTTTATTGTATCCTCAATTGCTCCATGTTCGATTATGCTTGCAATCGAATTGGATATTGCTATAAAAAAATCCTCCTCCAACTTGGTTCTTTCATGGTTATGCTTAACGTAAACACATAGAGTGCCCAATAACTTATTGCCGGATTTTATAGGAACACAGTAGTGCCCATGTTCGTGCATTCCTTCATATGAAATGTTGTGTAATTCATCAATTTTATTAGAAAATACTATTTTATGTGTGCTTGCAGCTATACCACAAAGACATTGTCCATAGCTTATTCGTGCACATTGTTTTAATAAGGACTTATGCAGATTTCTTTGTGCAGCCATCATTAGCTCCTCGGAATTATCTACTGTGATATGTATGCAACCTTTATTCTCTAATCCTATATTTGGAACAGAAACGACAATGTCTATAATTCTCTCCAGTTTATTTTTGAGAGGAATCTGCTCCAGGGATAGTTCGAGGATATATTTTATCGTATCTTGCAGTATCTCTCTTTGTTTCAACTCAGTGATGTTTTTTGCTATCTGTTTTCCCAACGATATCTCAGATGACAACAATATATCTCTTTCCTTGAGTTTATCAAGCATAGAGTTTATGTTTTTAAGAATTCCTTTTTGGTTTTGATTTTTAAGAAGTTTATAGTCGATGTGTAAATTGCCTTGTGAGATGTTATCTAATATGTCTATGATTTCGTGCGGTTCAGCTCCCAATTCATTAATAAATGACTTAATTACCCTTGCAGCAATTAATGTGCTAATTATAATTGACAATACTAACGCAAATATAATACATAACATGAAAATATTATATAAAGCCGATGATTCAAGCTCACTTTCCTCCATCCTTTTTGTTTGAAAGTCAGTAAGATCCAGCATTGTTTTTGTTAACATATTTGAACTTGCCGTTTGTTTGTTAATTAATAATTCTTTTGATTCTTTGAACTTACCTAAAATAATGCTATTGGTATATTCCCGCAAAATTGAGAAATAAATCTCCTGTGTATCTGAGATTGCCTTTAATAATAATTTACCCTCCTTGCTTTTGATAACAGAAGTCAATTTCCCTTTACTTTCTATAATAATGTTCTTGTATTTTTCAATATTATCTAATTCTTTTTTTCTTAGGGTATCGTCCTCGATAATGAGTAATTTATTTGATGAAAGACCGATATCTCTTACGGCGTAGAGCATATCATCTAAGAGCGCTGTTTTTGGATATCTGTCGTTAACTAACTTGTCTATTGTATTACGGAACGAGTTTAACATCAAAACAGCAATAACACCGTTGATGATTAAAAATACTAATATCACACCATGAGAAAAGCTAAATTTTGTTTCTAACTTCATCGCATCACCTCTTTATAGTTTATGACAATAATAATACCCTGATATTGAGCCTGTTATTAGGTATTATACCAAAACAATTGAAGAAGTGGTAATAAATAGCAATATGTGTGACAGAAGTAACAGACGGAAAGAAAAATAAAGAATTATTTAATGAGATTTGTTTGAATTCTTTATGTTACACTAAATCATTAAAGGTAAAGTGCCGATGAGATAATATGTTTAGTAAATGCACGGCGTATGCCAATAGAGGTTAGAAGAGGGAATAATGGGATTATTTAAAGCGTTTTCCGGAAAAAGCGAAAATTCAAAGAATGTTCCTCAACAGCCAATAGTAAAAGAAAGACTACTCAATAATCGTCGCAGCATACGGTATTTGGTAGAGGATGTTCCTATCGGACAGACAGGCATTTTAGTTAACATAGGAAAGGGCGGCTGTAAGTTGAAAAAGTTGTCGCCAGACCTTATAGATATGCCTGAGATTAAAGTTACAATTGCCGGAAAAGAATACCGAAGCAGAGTGGTTTGGCAAGACGACAAACACATAGGTCTTGAACTTCAGGGAGGGTTTGAATCTCCCGAGTTTATAACAAAATACATGAAAAAGGTCAGAGATATAACCATAAGGCCACTCAGAAGGCTTTCTGATGAAGCAATCAAGGGTTTTGTTGAAAAAGATATGCTTGGCATAATGGTTAACCTTATGGCTGAACTTGAGGCCCCAAACTGCGATATGTCACGGATGAAACTCTTTGTCTGCAAGCTTTCCGGACTAAAAGAGGCGGTTGCTGAAAAAGCCAATATCATCAGAACAGAAGAAGAGGTTGTAACACTTAAAGACGTAGATTATGCCATAAAAAGACTGGGCACTGATACGGTAAAAAAAGTATCCCTTGAGTATATAAAAAGAAAATCCTCAGAAATAGAGGTTCCGGAGTGGGGGGTACATTTTTATGACTCATATAAAATTCTGAAAACGGTTTTCTTTTCTAAACTTGCTCCTTTTTTTGGATATAAAGACAATCAGAACCTTGCCGAGGCCATTTTAAACCTTGAAACTAAGGGCGTGGATATATTTCTTAATAAAGGTAATAAGAATTTTATGAAATTTTACAATTCTCCAACCAAAATATATTCCGAGCTGACACGGTTTCTTGAAAAAATTAACTTTGGAAAAGATCTAATTCAGGTAAATAAGATTTATATAACCTCTGTTAGAAAACCCACCACCGCTCTTTACGACGGATATGTGCTTGCCCACCTTGCCCGTTACCCTCACATCGTTCTTGATAAATCGATGAAACTATCTTTAAATAAAATTGTTCTTAACTTTTCTTTGATTTGCAATCTGACTATCCTTGCCACTGAAGCTTTCATTGAAAAAGACAAGTATGCTAACTCGGTCTTGGTTCACAGACTGAAACGCACGGGAATGGATGAAAATAAGTTACTGCTGTTTCTGGATAATATTGTTAACGAAACAAACAAAATAATGAATGACATTGGCAAAAGGGGTAATTTAAAAGGAATTAATATAACCGGCACACCCATAAGAATAAGAGAATTTCTAGCAAAGGAACCAAATACTGATAGATTTCTCAACTCTTTTAAAGAGTTCAAAGATAAAAAACGACTGGTTATTAAATATGAGGACGACACTTATACACACTATATCCTTGGCAGAATACTGGATTCTGAGGAGTTTGAGTTGAATTCAAAGTTATGCTGCATTTTGCCATGCGAGTGCCTGTTGTCTGAGGATTTCAGTGTTGAGCAGTTTTCTTACTTCAATGTAGTGGTGTTTAAAAATATAGATCAGTTATCTCCATCTCTTCTCAGAAGCCTTGTTAAGATGTGGAACACTTTTGAGGGAAGCATTATCCTGACTTTTAGCGCGTACAGTATGCTTGATTACAGCAACAAGGAGCTCTTTTTACTTTTAAGGAAATATATTGTTGACTTTCCATCGTATTTCGACGATCAAAAAATATACCTCAAAATGGTTGAACATGTGACAAGTTACATCAAAAACTGCACAAACGGAGGCTCTCCGGATGACTCACTTTATACAAACAACGTAATAACCATGGATCACATAAGGGGCAGTGCCCTCCTGCAAGCTGCACAGTCGCTGGAGGAGGAAGAGGAGGAGGACAAATCAGAAGACGTTAAACACAGAACAAACAATCACATGAGATCATAGCTGTCATTTTTTTTCCTGAGATGAATCTACAAACACACCCCTCACTATGTCTGCGATATTTTCAGCATTAGTCCTGAAAATATCAAAAGAAACAATCATTGATTGTTTCCATGTATCAATAATAACGACGTTGATTTTTCCAATCTCATTCAGTAATATCTCGCGGATTTTAAGCATAGCGTTCATGTTCTGGGCTACAAGATTTATGTAGCCAGGCCTTACCTCAGTCATGACATAAGAACCCGTACTGATAGGTACGCTAACGGTCATATCGTCCTTTGCGGGTTTTGCGGCAATAACAGCAGTGGATACCATTTGCTCCTTTGCAGGCTCCTCCGCAACCTTTGTGTCTTCAATTATCGCGGGCTCTGCGTGTTGTCTGGTATTTGTGGGAACTGCCGGTTTTAAGGCGCTTAACCGTTCCATAACCTGTGTTTTCTTAGGCATTTAGTATCTCCTCAATCAGTTGCTGAAAGTCCTGGGCAACAAAGCTTTTGGGGTTATAATCGAAAACGCTCTTATGTTGTATTTGTGAGCGCACTACGTCAATACTTAGTCTAATTGTGGTTTTAAAAAGTTTTTCAGGGAAACTCTCCTTCAGAGTGTCAAACACCTGCTGAGACAGAGACGTTCTTCTGTCAAACTTACAGGCAAGAACCCCCAAAATGGACAGAGACGGATTTAAACTTTTCCTCTCAAGCTCAATTTCCTCAAGAAGCTGCTTAAGGCCAAGTATAGAAAAGTATCCGACATCTACGGGTATTATAATGTACTCAGACATTGTCAGGGCATTTTTAGTAAATGCGTTAATACTTGGCGGACAGTCCAGCACTATGTAGTTATAATCATTGGTAATCGGAGCAAGAGCTTTTTTTAGAACATCGAAAGACTTATTATTTATCAGCATCTCCTCCATGTCTTTAAGTGAATTATTAGCAGGTATGATTTCAAGGGAATCCACGGTTGTTATGAAATCCCGTGGGTTGCCGCCTCTTGTCATTAGGTCTTTGATGGTTTTGCCGCCGCTTTCAATCATAAGTCCAACAGATGCCGAGGCATTTCCCTGAGCATCCACATCAACAAGCAGGGTTTTTTTACCTGCTTTATTTAACCCTGCTGCCAAATTTACAGACAGGGTTGTTTTACCAACTCCGCCTTTTTGGTTAGTTATCGCTATTGTTTTACTCATAACCATATTGCCTCGCTATCATATTTTAAACTTTACAATGATAATACTGTACTACGAAAAAAAGCAAGATGAAAACTTGCTGAATATCTATCCCCTTTTTTCAACTCCTTGTCTGCAATTAACTGTAAATATGCAGGATACTCTATTGCGTAGTCTGCCACTGCCTCCTTTATCTCAATTGCTACCCTGTTTTAACAAAGGCTTTTTCCTCGATATCTCCTGCAACCATCCTCTCCACACTGATCGTACAGCTCCCTGAACCGATAGTAGCTATCACACGACTATAAACAAATATCTTACATGCCCTTGATACATTGCCATTTCTGCAGCGAGATTCAGTATCCATAGTTTGTTCTTAATAACTTTTTCCGTTGCTTTTTGAGGGTAGGCTAAAATTGGATATTACTGTTTAAGGTGATTTCAGACTTGACACAGTATAATGAATATACCATTATTTATAATTACACACAATACTCCTGTCATTGACAAAACTTTCTTCATATCCATTCCTCACTTTAATCAAAATAGCATAACTCATTGATGATGTCATTGTTATAAGGCAATGACATCATCTGTAATGTCAACTAAAATTGTTATTGAGGAATATTGCCTCGACAGTAATCCCTCTGAAACCTTCTGTATCCCTTTACTGAAAGGCCGTCAACTTCATCACCACAACCCATCAGGCATATGGTGGCAGCGAATGCACGAGTACTTGTATCCGGTATCATTTCCTTGATATTACTATAAAAATTGGTTGCGGCATTGACACACTGCCCTGCAGTATAGTTTCCTTTATCGCTGGCATCATAGCAAAATTCATAAACCCTATATATAGATTCACAAACCTCTTCTGTAATAGCAAAACACAAGGAATAATTGCTTAACAGTAAAACCAACAGAAACAAAACAGCTAAGATTTTTTTCATACCCATCCTCCATTCACTTTAACTTAAAATTAGAATATATTTAACTTTGCTATTGTCATCTGACAATATCGCATAACTAATAATATATAAATTATTGAGATTTGTTGTCAACGGAGACAACCCATAGGAGTTCCCCCCAAAAAATAAACCCGATAGTCTGTATGTCATTGAAAATAAAGTAAAAGCGAGAAACCCGATGTGTCGGATGTATTTTTTAAGTAAAAAATATGGGAAGTGTTTGCAGGTATATGAAAAAAGAAGTTATAACTCAGTATAAGAGTGTGAAGGCACATAAACGCAAGATATAAAAAGATGACTAAATGGATTATAGCAAAATAGCAAAGAGTTTGAGGGGGAAAATAGTGCAATTTTCTGGCGGAGTTTCAAAATACACGGACGAACAAAGGAACTTGCAAGTACATTAGTTAAGTAGTGTCTTTGCCCGTATACAGAGACAGTTGTAAAAGTAGATTCAGAATCTGATGGAATTAGTGCTCCTTGCAACTTATCTTGCTTCAGCAGAACTTGATACAAAGGTGAAACCTCCTGTTATGACCGGACACATTTTAAAAGAGGCAACGAGTATTTGGAATACCTGATTTACATTATTATGCTATTGCTGACGGTTTAACCAGTATTTTTAAACGACATATGGCAGAATTGTTATTATTATCTCTAAAAAATTTAAACAATTGCCTCTCTTTTCTAACCGTTACTGCCCTTAACTTTTTTGAGGGAACTCCTGAAAGATTTTGCACTTTTCCCTTGCCTCTGGAACCATTTTTTCATTACAATGTACTGCTACCGGGATGAAAAAAAATATAACCCCAGAGGAAAAAGACGCCCTGACAGGAATAACTGAAGAGCCTGCGCCATTTTGGATAACGCCCCGCTCTATACCTTTGTTTATTCTTAGCCTCACAACAATAGCCGTTTATTTTCCTGTTATACACAACGGCTTTATCAGCTACGACGATATTAACTACGTGGTTGAAAATCCGGTTGTTATGGCAAGGCTCTCAATTAACGGTATTGTCTGGGCTATGAAATCTGTCTATTTTGCTAATTGGCACCCTGCCACGTGGATTTTATATATGACAGAGGCAGAGGTTTTTGGAATCAACCCTGAGGGATTTCACTTTGTCAGCCTTATTTTGCACAGCCTTAATGGGGTGCTGCTTTTTATGGTTTTACAACGGCTGTCAAAAGAGCCTGTGCCGGCTTTTTTTGCCGCTCTGCTCTTTGTAGCTCATCCGCTTAATGTGGAATCAGTGGCATGGGTGTCTCAACAAAAGACGCTCCTTTCAACAACTTTTTGGTTTTTAGCTCTGTTGGCTTATGCTGTGTATGTTGAAAAACCGAAAGTGTTGACATACACTGCCATGACTGTGCTTTTCATTATCGGCTTAATGGCTAAATCAATGCTTGTGACTTTTCCTGTGACCTTGTTGATTCTGGATTTCTATCCGCTTATGAGATTTCACGGCGTCTCCCATAAAGATAAGCTGCGGATTATTTATGAAAAAATCCCTTTACTCATTATCTCTGCTGCTGCGTCAGCGATTACTGTGGTCTCTCAGAAACAATCCGGGGCAATTGTGGCTATCTCTGATGTTACAATTACAGAGCGGCTCATAAACGGTATCACATCCTATGCCGGGTACATTAAGAAGATGTTTTATCCCGTTAATCTTTCCGTATTTTATCCCTATAGCGATACGCTAAATTATCTTACAGTTGGTATTGACCTTTCAATCCTTACGGTAGCAGCCGTTATCTCAGTAGTGACAATACGCAGAGCGCCGTATATCGTTGCAGGAGTTCTCTGGTACATAATAACTCTTCTGCCAGTCTCTCAAATAGTTCAAATAGGAGGAGCTTCAATTTCTGACCGCTATGCCTATGTGCCTCTGATTGGGCTTTTTACTGCTCTTACCACAGGAGCCTGGAACACGGTCAAAAAAGATAATCCAATACGAAAATTTTTGGCCGTGTCTGTTTTAGTGATAATTATTATACTTGGCTGCATTAGTTCTAAACAGCTTTCGTACTGGAGAGATTCCGGAGCACTATTTAAACACTCAATTGATGTAACATATGGTAACTATGTAGCCTATAATGAGTATGGGATGTACTTAAAGGAAAAGGAAGAGATTAAAGCGGCTATTGATATGTTTAAAGAGGGGCTCAGATATGCTCCAAACAACAAAATTCTTAACCTTAATATGTGGGATGCTCTCATTAGGGCCGGTAAAGCAAATGAGGCTCAAAAACACCTTCATGCAGCACTCCCTCTGTTTACAGAAGGGGGAAATATCGCTGGCTTGAAAGACCTTGCAATTAAACTTCTACGAAAACGCGACTATACAATGTCGGCTGCTTATTTCTCACTGCTTACCACACTTAACCCTGATGATGCCGATAACTTTAACTATCTGGGACTATCCTACCTTGCCCTTAAAGACTATGAAAAGGCTAAAACGGTTTTACAAGCGGGGCTTAAAGGCCATCCCAAAAGGGCAGACCTTCATCTTCATATGGGGCTTGCACTCAGGGAATGCGGCGAGACTGCCGCTTCAGAAAATCAATTTGCAGAGGCAGTTAAACTTAATCCGGCTCTGTCAGAGGTTATCAGAGACCTAAGTGATGGCAGGAAAAAGTAAACAAATATCACAGATTTAAAAAATTATAATGACAAATACATGGGAAATATCTTATCATAAATTATGACGCGACTAGACAAGGAACTTGACTTTTATGAGTCAAATTTGGCTGAGTTTCTAAAGCATTATAAGGGTAAGTATGCACTTATAAAAAATGAGGAATTAATTAATACTTTTACCACAGAGGAGGAGGCATATAGCGAGGGTGTAAAAGAATTTGGAAATATCCCCTTTCTGATAAAGTTAATTACAGAGACGGAGGATGTACATAGACTTCCGGCACTTACGCTTGGTTTAATACGTGTCAATACATAATATAGTCTCTTTTAATAAAGCCACTAATAAACCAGACCCATATCAGTTGCTTCATCAAGGCCCTTTAATAGAAATAAAGGTAGAAATACCTGCAGAGTTAGAAAATTATTTCCTTAGCAATAACATACAATTACCCAAACCAGAAACAGGGCATGCTTTGATAGATACTGGCGCAAGTATAACAGCAGTGGACATAGGAGTAATTAATACTTTGGGTATTGCCCCTACAAATATCTCAAAAGTATATACACCTCAAGGAAATACAAATCAGGAAATGTTTCCTATTAAAATCAACTTTCCCGGCGGTATGGTATTTAATTTCAAAAGTGTAGTGGGAAGTATTTTAAAAGAACAGGGGATAATAGCACTTATTGGTCGTGACGTCCTTTTTCGTGGAGTCTTTATCTATAACGGAAGCACTGGCGCTTGCTCAATATCTTTTTAGCAGGTAAAAACCAACTGCAGAGAGTCATACACGGTAACAGTTTTATAAAACATTGCGCTAATATTTAATGAATTAACTATAGACTCTCTTGGAGTTGAGATTAAACACAATCTTACAATAAGCGCAGAACGGGTGCCGGCCTTAGCTCTCATATTTCTTCTTTTAATCACCTATCTTGCCTACCGAAGTATCTTTAACAATGGATTTGTAAGCTATGATGATTACCTGTGCATAGTAGATAATCCGATAGTTAAAGATGGATTTACAAAAGAGGCTGTAACGGCAGCCCTGATCTCCCAACACGCTGCCAACTGGCATCCGCTCTCGTGGTTTTCCCACATGCTTGATGTAGAGTTATTTGGTTTTAGTGCCGGAGGACATCATGGAGTGAGTCTTTTGTTTCATATCGCCAACGTTTATTTTCTATACGTACTGCTTGTTCAGCTTACGGCAAGAAAATGGGAAAGCCTTATTGTGACGGCACTTTTTGCCGTCCATCCCTTAAATGTAGAGGCTGTTGCGTGGGCAACTCAGAGAAAAACTGTGCTCTCAACTCTGTTTTGGTTGCTTTGTCTTATTTCCTATGTTAGATACACGAGGGATTCTAAGCGTGAGAATTTACTTTTAGCCCTGCTCTTTGAAATCCTTGCGCTGTTGTCTAAGCCGCAGGCTGTGATTATCCCTCTGACTATGTTGATTTTGGATTTTTGGCCGCTTGAACGCTTCAAAACACGTGGATGGCTTAAGATATTTTTAGAGAAAATTCCTTTTTTGGGTTTTTCTATCTTAGGAGGTCTCTCTGCTATCTGGTCACAGGGCAGCTATGGAGCGGTGGTTTCAACCCAAATTATTCCTTTTAGCGTAAGGATTCCAAATGCCATAGACTCAGTGTTTTTCTATATAGGAAAGGTGCTGTATCCGGTTAACCTGTCTTGTTTCTATCCGTATATGGGTGACAGCAAGGCGGCAATAGCCACAGTGGAGGGAATTGTTATATTGATTACAACTCTAATCACCATACAATTAAAAGACAGGCTGCCATACTTACTGATGGGGCTGTTGTGGTTTATAAGCACACTTTTACCGGTAATTGGCATTATCCATGTTGGTTATGCTGCTGCGGCTGACAGATACATGTATGTGCCGATTGTGGGGATTTTCATATTGCTTGTACGGGGTATATCTGAGGCTGGAAAGAGGCTCAGTACATTTAACATATTTTCCAAATATGCACTGCTACCGGTTATTTTAGCGCTTTTTGTTATGACTCAGCTGCAGGTTGGTTTTTGGAAAGACTCCGTGAGCCTATATACTCATGCGGCTAACGCTGTTAAATTCAACTATGTGGCGTACAGCAATCTTGGGCAGATTTACCTTAAAGAGGGGCATCTTGAACCAGCACTAATGAATTTCACAGAGGCTTATAAAATAATGCCGGAGAGCCCTGAGATAAACTATAACATGTTTATTACACTGAAAAGATTAGGGCGTTATACAGAGGCTGAAAAATACTACGTATCGTCTGCTCCGGTTTGGTATAGCGGAGATCTACGGGTGTTTTATAAGCAATTTGGCCGCTTAATGCTTAAAAACAGAAAATATAAAGAAGCGTTTAATTGCTTTTTAAAAACTCTTCAAATAGACAGAAATGATGTGGAGGGATTTAAACTTATCGCAACGGCACTTGAAAACATGGGTAGATACGATGATGCCATAGCTGCATTAAAAAAAGCAGCTATGCTAAATCCTGATGATAAAGAAATTAATGTGAGACTTGAGGCGTTAGATCAGAAAAAAGGTAAATAAAAAGCACTGAACATCTTACTTCATAACAGGGGTTTTTACTTTAAACACACGGGCTGTCGGCCAAGAGTTATAGACCTCAGTGTAGAGGTCTTTGTTGTAGTTGCCAAGCAGGTACATCTGATTGAAGTTGGAGTTAAAAACTTCATCGTTAAATAAAAACTGAGCAAATATTGCGCCGTTTTTTGCAAGGGCTTCAAAAAACAGCCCTTTTTTGTTACCATATTCTACACTATCCAATACCTGCCCGTCTTCAACGACAACTGCTCTGCTAAGGACGCTGCGGCCATTTATCGTTCCCGATTTGAGGTCTATCTTACTGTCTTCACACGTGACTATACGGTCTTTAAGAGACTGACAATTAAGCGGCATAAAATATGGTTGACTGCTGTCTGTCTCTCCTTTTACAGCATCTATCCCACGTAACGTAAGAATGGCTGGAAGTTTCATTATCATATCCACAGTATATAGAATATAGGACTTGTCATATTTAACGTCATCCAACACTTTTTCCACACCGAGGTCTTTTTTAATTTGCGTCTCCGTAACAGTTGAGCCCCCTTTGGTAAGCATACTCAGTATATTGTAGAGTTCTACCTGACTCTCTGACGTTAGCGCATGTGCGATAAATAGTGTTTTTACTGTCTCCTGAGAACCTCCGTCATGATAGGTGGCAAAACCCGTTGTATCCTCAAGGGCATAGCCATAGTCCCACCATGTGAAAAGTACCGACTTTTCCGGCAGAGTCCTGCCTATCGTCTTAAATGACGAATATAAAGGTGTTGCTATAGAAGGCGATGGCACCAGTAAAAAAGCCGTCTGTTTTATTATAATTAGAAAAAAAACAAAAACTGATGCGTAGAGAATTGTCTCCTTAAGGAGTTCTTTTTTTATTTTAAACGTTTGATACAATGAATCTAAAATCAAACTGATGAAATAACCGTACCCCACCCCTACAAACGGAGCCAGATACATGGCAAATCGGTTGGAACCGGAAAAAGCAACCATTCCCAGTAGCAAAACCGGTGACAGAGGTATAATTTTTTTAATGTTGAGAACTCCAAAAGCAGCGAAAAAGATAAGCCCAATAACAGTAAGAACCGGGTTTTGCAGTATCATTGCCATTGTTTCCATAAACGGATATTTATAGAGTTCAGATACCTGGGTAAGCGCTGACTTTTGGGCTCCAAACTCAACCCCCATAAAAGAGTGTTTTCCAAAAAATACATAATTTGACAGTATCGGAAACACATACGCTGAAAGATATGGAAGCATGTATGCCTTAAATAAATAAGAGCTAAGAGTTTTCACCTCTGGCCATCTTTCTAAAGAAAAAGCCGTAAGTGTGGTTAACATTATTACTGCATGGTGAAAAAACTTGAACTTATTTTTGATACAGATCCAGGCCGCAGTAATAAAAACCGATGCTACTGAAAGTGAAAGCGTAAACTTAAGTGATAGTACAGGAACGAATACTAAAAAACACAGTGCTATTGGTAAAATATAATCTCTCCTTTTTGCAAAAACTCTCTCATAAGGAATAATAAAAGGAGCCAAATACACACTCATATAATGTGTCATATCAACGGCAAATGTGGAAAGGTAAAATAGCAGAAGTGACTTCACAGAGTCAGGCGGAAAGACGGCATGGGACAGTCCGGCAGGAGTCTTAAAAAAGATATTGGCAAAACCCTCCGGGGTTGAAAAAAACAAAAAAATCAGCAGGGCTTTTAGTATGTCAATTTTGTTTACCTTGTTAAAAAAGAGAAATAATGCAAAAGCGGCAAAATACATTATGACAAACTGCTCAGTAGGGTACCACAAGTTAAAGATGTATATAGTTCCGCCTGCTAAGGCTGCATAGAGATTTAAAAATCTTGACTTCTTAGAAAACAAAATGAACAGGGAGGCTATAAAAGGGAAAAACAGGTTCATCGAATCTGTATCTACACGTCCTAAACACGTCCGTACATGGTAACTTTGGCAAAATGTGGCAATTAATCCGCCAGTTATGCCAGCTGCCGGATACCCTGCCCTGTGAAAGTAGATGATAAGGGGAATTACGAACAAACTGGCAAGAAACGGTATAAGATAAATACCTGCCGTGTATAGATCTCCGGATGTGAGCTTTGATACCAGTCTGAGAAGGAAACACAGAAGCGGTTCCCTCTCAGGATAATCATACCCCTTTGTGGGGAAAAACCTCAGAGGGTCAGTCTGTCCGGCATGGTATCGTCCGTTTTCATAATCTCTTGCCATTCTAATCCAGTAGAAGGCATCAACTGTAGTCATCATAGGAGTTGTCCCTACAAAGTACATAGCGGGAGTTTGTTTCCAGATTTGGTACTGATTTAATCTTACAGAGGTTGAAAGAATAAATGTTAGCGCTGCTACAATTAGAATGGAGATTGTGCTGACACGAATTGTTGGTCTCAGAAATTTGAACTTATCAATCACTATGCAAAATATATGATTTTAATGAAAAAAGTCAAGAGATGAAGAATTTCAGCATGTGCCTTTTCAGATTTCGTTTAACCTTCTCGGTTTAAACTCATCCACTCAGTAGTTTACAAGAACATTCTGGAGATTGTTACTCCAATCATTCATATAAACCCGGTCGGCCATTTCCAATATAGCGGCAAATGGTTTTTTGTTGGTGAAGGTTGTAATAGATGCGGAATATCCCCAGGACTCTGAGTATTGCCAGTCAGTGGGTTCCGTGTTTGCGTCATTGTCGGGTATCTGAGATGTATCAAGGGATGAATCAGTGAACTTCATATATGAACTATCGGGATTTAATCTTACCCATAAACCTGCTGTCTTATGAAATCCATCATAAGCCATATGTATGTGCGGTTTGTCTTTTGCTGCCTGTACATGGTCACGAACAGTAAAAACAAGCATTATTTTAGTTTCCAGATTCATCGAAGCTATTAGTGGATACAAACGGCTGACTGACCTGAATTGCCACAATTGTTCTGCCTCATCCGGGGTAGCCACATCATCTGGCCATTGTTCTGAGGGAAAAACGTTTTTATAAAGAGCATTAGTTAAATCTGCTGAATATACTCGTTTTCCATACATGGTTTGAAAAAAACTGCGAAGAACAAAAGGATTAGAAGTCTTAGAGTCAAAACATGGGCGTCCCTCAGGGTAAAGACTTACGTTGACACACCAGCCAAGGGTTGTATAATCCAGATTTAAACCATTGGGACCATAGTTGTCCGGATAATTGTAATAAGGATTATAATGGGGGATCCCCTGTGTGTCATAATAGCCAATCTCAATGGCATATATCTTATCCTCAGTTGGAGATTCCATAGAAACTAAATATGCCAGATTTTTTATATCAGTTCCATGCCGGGCCAAAAGATTAGTGGCTTCCATCCCTGTATGGGAATAAGCAAAAATACCGACATTACTTAAAAGGGGTGTAACGGGTAGAATATCACTAATATAGAGGCCGTCAGTATTTTGAGTTAACCCTAGAATAAAAAGAACTATGTCTCTTAACGCCAAAATTGTGTTTTTGCCTCCGTAATCAAAAACACCTTCACTCATAACATGCATGTTTCCTATATTTGCTATATGACCGGGCCATAAGAACTCTACCGTAATAAACCCTCGGCTGTTAATATATGTATTGTCTGCAAAAATAACAGGTTCCATATCAACAGGAGGAATGTATATAATTACAGGGGCTCCTTCTGTGTAACGGGTAGTTACAGGAGATGTAATTTTTATCAGGACATTACCGCTGCCCTCTGAATAAACATATGTATAAGTTATTGAACTGTTAGCGGCACCCTCCATAGCGCTACAGTATGTACCTGAGCCGCCAAACGAGGCGAGCATTCCCACAAACAGCATAACATAAAAAAACATTCTAAATTGGATTGTTTTGTTTCCTGTAGGCACCTATTATAATAGCATATTGAGACCGTTGCAAAATTCCCAAAATGGGGGAAAAGTATTTCCCAATTAATACCGAGTAGCAGCCTAAAATATAATAATGATGAGATTACCACGTCGCTATCGCTCCTCGTAATGACGGATAGGTACGCCCACGCACAGCCCACGCCGTCATTGCGAACCCCCGCAGGGGGTGTGGCAATCTCATCCTTTTTCTATAACATTTTGTTATATTTTTGAACTCAACTTTGGTGTTATAATATTTTTGCAACGGTCTCATATTGCATTCAATATCTCTGATATATATTATCAGATACTTGAAATATAAACCTTGCTTAACATCGTTCTTTAAAAATCTTGACATATACTAAAAAAACAAACTAAAATGCTCAGGCGTATGGACTTAACCGTAAGACAAATAAACGGCTTATATTGACCCCAGTGAAAGCAGCACTTTTTGATCTTGACGACACACTTTATCCAGAGATGGATTTCGTAAAGAGTGGCTTTAGAGTTGTCTCAGAGTACCTTAGCAGGGAATTTTCATATGATAACGATTTTTTATACAACCAAATGATTGAAATTATCAAATCAGAAGGGCGAGGCAAAGTGTTTGACAGCATTCTTTATGAAATAGGTAAATTCAGCAGTGAAAACTTGCTGACACTCATATATCTATACAGAAACCATAAGCCGGACATTCACCCCTACGCTGATGTGGTGCCGGTTATAATAAAACTCAGGGATTCTGGCGTAAAAACTGCCATTATTACCGATGGAATGGCTTCAGTCCAGCAAAATAAGGTTAACGCTCTTGGGCTTCAATCCCTGTTTGATATAATTATTTACACGGACACACTTGGCACAAAGTATTGGAAACCATCGCACGTGCCTTTTCAGGTAGCGCTTAATCTTCTTAGTTTAAGTACATCCTCAGAGTGTGTGTACGTTGGGGATAATCCGGCAAAGGATTTTATCGGCTCTGAGGCGCTTGGCATACAGGGGATTCAGATATTAAGAGATGAAAAGACCGCAATTGCACCTGTAAATTCCGGAGTGCAGCGTGTTATCATAAGTAGTCTTAATGAGTATTTTCGTTAAACTGATATGCACAATATAACCATTAGCGGCAGAAGTGTGGGGGCAGGCGACCCAGTCTTTATCGTGGCCGAGCTATCTGCAAACCACAGACAAGACCTTGGCATTGCACTTAAAACCATAGAGGCAATGAAAGACTCCGGTGCTGATGCGGTAAAATTCCAAACATATAAATCCGACACAATTACCATAGACTGCCACAATGACTATTTCAAAATTAAGCAGGGAACGATTTGGGACGGTAAAACACTGCATGAACTATACTCGGAGGCATGTACCCCGTGGGAGTGGTTTCCGGCATTAGTGGAAAAGGCGCTTGATGCGGGGCTTATATGGTTTTCTTCACCGTTTGACAAGACATCGGTAGATTTTCTTGAAAACCTGAACGTGCCCGCCTACAAGATTGCATCTTTTGAGATTACAGACTTGCCTCTGATTGAGTACGTTGCCAGTAAGGGAAAGCCGATAATAATCTCAACCGGTGTTGCGACATTTGATGAGATAGTGGAGGCACTTCAGGCTTGCAAATCAGTTGGAAATGACAAAGTAGCTTTCCTTAAATGTTCAAGTGTTTATCCAACTCCGTATAGCGAGATAAATTTAAAAACCATCCAACATATAAGAGAAACCTTAAACACGGTGACTGGGCTTTCTGACCACACACCGGGCATAAGTGTGCCTATAGCTGCAGCAGCCTTAGGAGCACACATAATTGAAAAGCATTTCATACTGGATAGAGCGCTTGGGGGGCCTGATTCTGCGTTTTCCCTCGAACCGGCAGTATTTCGCCGTATGGTTAACAGTATAAGGGAAACAGAGGCAGCCATTGGCAAGGTTACGTATGATCTTTCATCAGCCGTAAAAAAGAGCCGTGAACACGCTCGTTCCCTGTTTGTTGTAGAAGATATCCCAGCTCACGGGGCATTCACAAGTGAAAATATAAAATCTATAAGGCCAGCCTATGGGCTTGCGCCCAAACATCTGGCTGAAATACTCACAAAACGGGCTAAAGTGGATATAAAAAAAGGTACACCACTATGCTGGGATATTGTTGAGGATTGATACAAAACAGCAGTCATTAGCCTAACTTCGTTGGCATGCGTCAAAAGCTGCGCAACGCAATATTTTATTAATCGTCGGCAGAAAATTACCGATATATAGAAATATTTCTGAAATTTTTTTAACATTATGCTATAATAGGAGTTTGTGTTTGATATAAAGATTGTTTTACAGGAGGCATTTAAGACATTTAGACGGTTGATAAAAATAGAAGGAGAAGGCAAGGGCCGCGTCCCTAAACAAAATCATCCTGAAATTTTTTTTATTTTGGAGAGCAATAACAATGAAGGAAAAGGACATATTTGAAGAGATAATAAGCATAGGTAAGAAACGTGGTACGTTGACTTTTGACGAGATAAATGATGCGTTGCCCTCGGAGTACTTTTCACCGGATGAGATAGAGGATCTGATGGACCTTCTGCAGGACATGGGAGTGAAGGTCGTAGATCAGGAAAGAGCTGCTGCCATGATAGAGGCCGAGGAGGAGGTTGAAGGATATGAAAAGACGGAGGACCTCGTACAGGCTTATTTTCATTCAATGGGTGATATCTCAATACTGAGCAAAGATGAAGAGACCGAACTAGCAAAGAGCCTTGAGGAGGGGCGTGAAATTATTAAAGAGATTGTTGTATCGCTTCCTCTTTTTAAGAAATTTGAGGATGGCCTTGACCTCAGTGACGATACTCTGCTTGAAGATGAACGGGCCGAGGAGGCGCTTAAGATGACACTTGAACGTCTTGAGGAAATTTCCGAGGCCGTCCGGATTCTTGAAAGCACAATTAGTAATCACGGCTCACTAAAGGAAATAAAGCGGCTTGTTGCTGCAAAGCAGTTTGAGGGACAGGAGCATGAACAGACACTTAAGGAAATAATCGGTGAGTGTAAGCGAATGGAAAATGAGATGGGTATTAAGATAGACCTGTTTAAAAAACACTGGGAACGGCTATCACGCGCCCATGAGTTGGTAAGCAAAGCTAAGAATGAGCTTATTACAAGAAATCTGCGGCTTGTTGTAAACATTGCAAAAAACTACGTTGGCAGAGGACTGCCTCTTCTTGATTTAATTCAGGAGGGTAACATCGGGCTTATGAAAGCTGTGGATAAGTTTAAATACGAAAAAGGTTTTAAATTCAGCACTTATGCCACGTGGTGGATAAGGCAGGCTATAACAAGGGCACTGATTGATCAGACAAAAACAATCCGGGTGCCTGTTCACATGATGGAATTTTATAACCGGGTAACTAAGGTGTCACGGGAGATAACCCAGTTATTGGGACGGGAACCGACAAATGAGGAAATAGCACAAAAACTCGATGTGCCCCTTAAAAAAGTGGAGGAGGTTTTCAGAGCCATACAAGACCCCATTGCGCTTCAAACTCCGGTTGGGGACGAAGACACCGAGCTTGAGGATTTTATCGGTGACAAAAACAGTCCGTCTCCGTTTACAGATGCCGAAAAAAGTGAGGCATCTGAATATGTTCAAAAAGTGTTGAGAACCCTTTCGGCAAAAGAGGAGAAAGTTATAAGGATGCGCTTTGGTATTGGCGTTGACAGAGACCACACGTTAGAAGAGGTTGGACGGCATCTTTCTATAACAAGGGAGCGGGTCAGACAGATTGAGGCTAAAGCACTGAGAAAGTTAAAACACCCCAGTAGGCTGAGAGCGCTTAAGATTTTGACATCCTGATAATGCACAGTCTGGCTCATCGGCTGTCTTTATGATAAAACGGCACATGGCATTAGTTTAGCTCTTGAGCTTTTTATGAAATAGGTACGTGGAGTATGTTCAAACATTTTACAGCTAATGATAAAATTATACTCCACAATACAATAATAACTTTTTTAGCAATAATTCTTACCACCTTGTTGTACAAGTTGCTAAAGTATCATATCTGTCTTATCACCTATCCCCACCAATTAGAACTAAGAGAGGGAGGCATGGTGCTTTCCACGGATTTTATTCTAAGGGGCGGAAATCCTTATGATTTTGTTAACCATCCAATGTATATGAATGTATATGGCATTATGTATAATTATATAGTAATACCATTTTACAAGTTGTTTGGTGCTATAGGTGTTCACCGTGATAAGTTATACTTGCTTGCCCACAGATTTGTATCTGGAGTTTTCATTTTTCTTTCATGTATGATTGTTGTTTTGATTATGCTTCGCCTGAAAATTAAACTTATCTATATATACGGTGCTCTTATTATACAATACGCATCATTAATTTATTCAATGACATCGCTTTCAAGACCTGATAGTATGGGGCTGTTTTTGTTTTTACTTTGCATTTATATCCCATGGCGCTTTGGCTATTCAATGCAAACTCTTGTATGGAGTATTTTTATCGGAATTTTAAGTTTTTATACAAAACCATATTTTGTTTTAGGAATTTTTATAGTGATATCGTATGTGCTTTTCTATATTTCTAAAGAAAAAGGGCTTAAGTGTATATTAGTTTTTTTTATTAGTTTTCTATTGTCAGCAATTTGGGTAAATAAGTATTACGAGTCTTATTTTTACGAGTGTCTGTTTCTCCAGTTTAACATAAACAATTATCATATGGACTACCTTTTTTCTCAACTCCTTCAGTTTGCAAAGCACCTGTCGGGGCTGATTTTATACATGGTCTTTGTATTACTCATAAATTTAGGTATTTATAAAAGTAACATTCTGAGTTATTACAAAGATGTTAAAATTAACATCAGAAAGATAAAAGAACCGTTTTTTTCAAAAGAAATTTCGTTGTTTACTTATTGTGTATCCGCATCCTTCTGTACATTAGTGTTAAAAATGGGCGGCACTAACGGAGCCTGGATGACCTATTTTTTCCAGCTTTTTCTGCCTTTTTTTCTGATATATACGCTTAAGTTAACAATCAACAATAGTAATCTAAAATTTGAAACAATAGTTTTCATGTTACTAACCATTTATACCAGCTACTGCTACAGTACGTATTTGAATATTACATCGTTTGCGTATATTTTTTCTTATGACCCATCTGAAGTGTTCAGGGCAAAGGCACTGGATGACCAATGGGAACGATACGATAGCCTTATACAGCAAAATGAAAATGTCCTTTTAGCAGCGCCTTTTAGTGTTAGTGCAATTAACAACGGAAAAATAGTATATGATTCAGGGTTCACTTGTTACCGTGACGCTGTGACGCCAAATAATCCAATAATTAAAAAATTATTCCCTAAAGATTTTCACAGCTTAAATGAAAAATTTCTTGATTATATTGAA
>JADFYB010000002.1:41311-71866 GCA_015233245.1 Nitrospirota bacterium
ATTATTCCCTAAAGATTTTCACAGCTTAAATGAAAAATTTCTTGATTATATTGAACATCAAATATTGGAGAAAAGATTTGATGTAATCATTTTAGAAAAACAGGAAAACATAAACAGAATTGATAATCTAAACCTAAATATAAGAAACAGAGAAACTCTTGATATGAATTATGAGGTTTTATTTGATACTCATTTATTTTTACAGCACACAAGGCAATCTTTTGAATTTCTCATATACTATCCTAGGCGGTAAGATTCCAGATTGCAAAATAATTCGTTATTTGTTATAACATAGGTGGTGGGTTTTAAAAGACAAATAGCTATCGGGGACATTCACGGCTGCTATGATGTTACAGTGGAGCTTGTGGAAAAGGTGGTATGTTTTGACCCTGGCTCTGATCAGTTGATATTCATAGGAGACTATATAGACCGTGGCCCGGATAGCAAGAAGGTGGTCAGCTACGTCTCAGCGTTGAAAAACAAATACCCGCAGCAGATTGTATTACTTGCCGGCAATCACGAGTACCTCGCCCTTGAAGCCTTTAAACTCAGAACTACAAATCACGTACAGTTGTGGTTTATAAACGGGGGAATCAGCACTATTCAAAGTTACGGCAGCTATGAAGCCGCCCAGAGTGCGCTTGTTCCTTTTGTTGAAACTCTTGAGTTTTATTATGAAACGGAGGATTTTATCTTTGTCCATGGCGGCATTCCTATAGGAGATACTGTCACAACGGCAACTCCTAAATCATTGCTTTGGGAAAGAAACTACGCCATCTATCACGGTAAAAGCGTCATAGTAGGCCATACTCCTCATAAAAAGGTGCATAAGTACAAGCATGCTATAGTAATAGATACCGGAGCAGTGTTCTATGGTAAACTCTCTGGCTATGATGTTGTCAATGACAGAGTTTACGAGGCTGTTGATGCAGTTATTGCCAAAAACCCAAGGGGATAGCCACTAGATAACTTGTGTCAAGCTCCTGATAACGTTTAAGCGATTGTACCTGTTGGTTTTGCAAGGTTAGTTTTTATATCCCTTAGAACTATATCGAGCTCAATCCTGAGTCTTTCCATAAAATATAAAACCGTTGCTTTCTCAGCATAACTGAAATCTTCACTGATTTTTCTGAGAGCCAGCTCCATCCTGAAAGACTCACTCTTAAGGGCTGTGGCACCTATTGTTACAGACATATTTTTAAGCAAACGCACTTGTGTTTTAAGGCTGGATATGTCTCCAGTGTCATATAGTTCTGTCAGAATTGCCATCTGTTTTGGCGCATCACTTACAAATGTAGTCCATATATCCCTGAGAGACTCCTCGTTAAACTTAAGACGCTCTAGGGTTTCCTTTATGTACAATGACTTAGCAGAGGTCCTTGTTGATAGCTGCTGGGTTGCCATGGGGGTTTGTAAGGATAAGGGAAGTTTTTCCGAAACCGTGGAAGCCTTGAAAACAGGTGAGTCTTGTATTGCCTGTGGCTCAGGCTCTTTATGGCCAAAGCCGATATATTTTTCAATCAGTTTATATACATCCTCAGCCCTGAGCGGTTTTGAGATATAGTCGTTCATCCCGGCAGCCAGACAGAGCTCCATGTCCCCTTTGAGTGCATGAGCGGTCATGGCTATGATTGGGATTCCGGAATTTATCTTAGCATCTTTTATGTTTCTTATGTAACGCGTTGCCTCCAAACCATCCATCTCAGGCATCTGTACGTCCATTAGGATAAGATCGAAGCTTTGCTTTGACAATAGGTCCAAAACCTCACGCCCGTTTTCAGCCGTAGAAGGAGTGTAGCCACGTTTTTGCAGAAGTCTGACGGCAAGTGTTTGATTTACTAAATTGTCCTCAGCAACCAAAATATTTTGAGGCCCTCTTAACTCACGCACAGTGTGGCGTGTAATAAGTGATGCGTCAGGATTGTCCCCTCTTTCTATTGCAATACTCAGCACCTCCACTAAATCGGACTTGTATATTGGCTTAACCAAATACCCTGATACCCCGATTTCCCGGCACATGGTTGCATCACCTATTAATCCCGCAGACACAAGCATTATTATCTTAACTGAGTGAAGCCCAAGCTCTGATTTTATTTTCCTTGCCAAATCAAATCCGTCTGTGTCGATCAGTTGAAAATCTAAAACAACTCCATCAAACCTTGCCCCAGGTTTACTAAGTATGCTGATTGCGTTTTGACCGTTTGGCGCAGTATTAACAATAAATCCATCGCTTCTTATCATTTCTGCAAGCCCAGACATCGAAAGTGGATTACTGTCCACAACCAGAATGCGTTTGCTTTTGATCTCTGTCTTTTCAATATGTGACAGTGTTACGGCTACTGCCCTTTGCAGTGAAAATCGTGCTGTAAAATAAAACGAGCTGCCTTTGCCTGGCTCGCTTTCTACCCAAATATCACCGCCTAACATATACAAAACCTTTTTCACTATCGCAAGTCCAAGTCCCGTTCCCTCGTATTTTTTGGTCATAAAAACCTCGCCCTGCGTAAAACTGTCAAATATCAATTCATAATTTTCCTTTGGAATTCCTATACCTGTATCGGATACAGAAAACAGCAGCCGAGCCTCTTTGTCTGATACCGGAGGAAAAACTCTCTTGTTTAAAGTTGCAGGGGCAACACCGACTTTTAACTCTATGTTGCCGCTTTCTGTAAACTTCAGTGCATTCCCCAGCAGATTGACAAACACCTGCTTTAACCGTCCGACATCTCCCCGAAGTGACACAGGTACGTCTTTTGAAATCACGGTACTTAGCCTTATCCCCTTTTTCATAGCTTGGACTAAAAACGGCTCAACAATATCGCTTATCATTGATACAAGATCAAAATCAACCTCGTCAATTTCAATTCTGCCGGCTTCTATTCTGGAAAAATCAAGAATGCTGTTTAAAATGCCAAGTAAATAACCGGATGAGTTTTTTACCATCATCATATACTCTCTCTGTTCCGGATCCAGGCTGGTATCCAGTACAAGCTCGGTCATTCCTATTATCCCGTTTAAGGGGGTACGGATTTCATGACTCATATTGGCTAAGAATGCGCTCTTTAACCTGCATGTGCCTTCTGATGAAATCTCTGACCTAATTCGTTCCTCCTCAACCTGTTTTCTTTTGGTTATATCAATGGAAATTCCACACACTGCATATATGGCCTGTGATTTATTAAATAGCGGGAACCTTGTGGTAAGATATGTGGCTGTACCCTGAGGGTGATGTATGGTGTCCTCGGTTTCATACGGACCTCCTTTTTCGATAACCCTTAGGTCACTAATGTGAAACGGCTCTCCGTAATATGAGTCAAAAACCTCTCTGTCTGTTTTTCCTGAAACTGCTTCTTTTGATTTTTTGAATATTTCCTCAAAGCGTCGGTTAACCATCATATATCTGCCGAGTGTGTCTTTAATGTAAATGACAGCATGAGCATTATCTGCAAGTGCTTCAAGCAGCTCACAGCTATTCTGTACTTCTAACATCGGTATGTCCCACTCAAATAATCCATTACAAGTATCACAGACACTGTACTAAAGTAGCATTTTTTTAACAAAAAGACAAGCAACTCGTATTCCGATATAAAGCAGAAATATTTAAACAATCCTCCCTAAAAAATCCTTCAGTTCATCTATTGAATCAGCTTTTTTAATAAGGTTTTTAAACTCCTCTAATTTGTCGATGGTATTTATAGCCCTAACTATATTCATCAGTTCAAGTCCGGCAAAACTATATTTGAGTTCAAGTCCTAACTCAATACCCTCAAGTAACCCCTCCTGCTTACCCTTAAACAATCCCTCTTTCCATTCCCTTCTCCATTCTCTGTTTGTACCTGACATCACGTTCTATATCATAATACCAAATTTTGTTTAACAGGTTCTTTATTACTTTTGTATCATCTTCTGAGCCGAAATTACATAAAATCCCAAGTATTATCTCGCTGGTGTATTGGAACTTATGAGTTTTTCACAGTCTATGCTCCTAAAATCTATTATGTCATATTCATCTGCGAAACCATTCAAGTTATTTTGCTGGTACTACTACAACCAGCTTTTTACTTGTAACAAAGTTTTCATTTTTTCACTATTGGCGGAATTGGTTAATTGAATTTTTTTAAGATTTGAATGGATTTTGGTTATGAAATATATTATGAAAAAAATATTAACAAACACATTAGCAGTATTACTATGCCGGAGTTTACTAATTGCTTTTTTATTGATTATATGTCATAATCCGCATACGTGGAGTGGGTTTCGGCCTACTCATACTGCGATAAAGTTACGCATCACTGAAATCATACAAAAGGAGGGAGCAGTGTGTTATGAGAATATTAGTAGCAGAGGATGATTTTTCGAGTCGTACAATGTTACAGCGCTTTTTGGATGGTTACGGGGAGGTGGATGTTACAGTGAATGGTTCTGAGGCGATTGATGCTTTCTCTTTTGCGCTTGAGGAAGGTGAGCCCTATGATCTGATTTGTCTTGACATAATGATGCCTGAAATTGATGGCTTAAGGGTCTTAAAAAGTATCAGGGAAAAAGAAAAGAGCATAGGAATTACTGTTGAAAACGAGGTTAAGATTGTTATGACTACGGCGCTGGATTCCACAAAGGAGGTCTTTGACGCATTTTACTGGAGCGGTTGTAATGATTACCTTACAAAACCTATTGATCTTCAAAAGCTCGTTGGAATACTTGAGAAATATGGCATAACTAAAGGGTAAGCGGCATTAAAGGACAGAGACTGCCTGAATGGATTGAGAAATTATTTATACACTCCTAAGTAGTTCAATTATATCCTCCGTCAGGTCTTTATAGTCGCCGTCATCCAGATTTAATATGGATAACATTTGCTTTTCCATTGTATAATCAACACTCTGAATTTGGTATCAGTCTCTATCTTTGGAAAAGAAGTTATTGACAAAAGTCAGTGAAAACATCTAAAATTATTCACAAAAAAAACTTGATGGTCTAACATGACTAGGATAAGATTAATTGAGCAAATTTAGGACATTAAATGCTTCACATAGAAGTGGTTGTTCAATGAAGATGAGATAAATTATGAAATATAAATTGTTAGTAACCGGTGGTGCAGGCTATCTCGGATCTGTGCTTATCCCTGAGCTGTTAATGTTAGGACATAAGGTCACTGTGCTTGATACATTCATGTTTGGTCAGAGTTCACTTGTTGAATGTTGCTCAAACGTTAATTTTGAGGTAATACGGGGGGATACGAGGGATGAGAGCACTCTGAGAAATTCTCTGAAAGATGCAGATTATATAATACCTCTTGCAGCACTCGTTGGTGCCCCTTTGTGCAACAAAGACAAAATAGGTACTGAGACAACAAACAGGGATGCCATAGCAACCATTACTAGGATTGCTTCAAAGGATCAGCGGATAATCATACCGACTACAAACAGTGGTTATGGCATCGGCCAGAAGGATATTTTTTGTACTGAAGACACTCCTCTTAACCCTGTTTCACTTTACGGCAGGACTAAGGTAGAGGCTGAGAAAATAGTCCTTAACAGAGGAAATTCTATAAGCCTGAGGTTTGCCACAGTTTTTGGGATGTCACCAAGAATGAGGATAGATCTTCTTGTAAACGATTTTACATACCGTGCAGTAAAGGACAAATTTGTAGTTGTTTTTGAAGGTAATTTCAAGAGAAATTACATACATATCCGTGACACTGCAAGGGCGTTTATCCATGCTATGGATAATTTTGATGCTATGAAAAATGAACCATTTAATGTGGGGCTTTCTGATGCCAATCTGTCTAAACTTGAATTATGTGCAAAAATAAAAGGGCAATTGCCTGACTTTGTTTACCTTGAATCTCCTGTCGGAGAGGATCCCGACAAGAGAGACTACATTGTATCAAATGAGAAAATAGAAAAGACAAACTTTAAACCGGCTTATTCACTTGAGATGGGGATAAAAGAGCTAATCAAGGGCTACACAATTATTATAAACAGTAAATACACCAATGTATAGACATTCCGGGGTTTATATTTCATGGTATAATGGGCTTACCAGAGATATAGTTTATAACAATACATATTTTAATAATGAATGACACTGGTAACAAAGACCTAATAAAGTACTTGTCAAAAAAAGCCCAATGGGTGATGAAAGAGACGTTGAGGATACACAAGATTGCGCCAGAAACCCGTTTAGCCTCCTCTCTATCATGTTTAGAGATATTTGTTTCCCTATACTATGGGAACATTTTGAGATTTAACTCTGAAAATCTGTTGTGGAACAACAGAGACAGATTTATTATAAGCAAAGGTCATGGGGCCGTATCATTATATCCAATCCTTGCCGACCTGGGCTATTTTTCAATTGATGAATTAAGCAAGGTATGTACAAAAGAATCATTTTTAGGTGGCATCCCCGATATCATAATCCCTGGAATTGAAACCACAAACGGTTCTTTAGGACACGGCCTTGGAGTTGCCTCAGGGATAGCTATTGCATTAAAAAGAAGAAAGAACGATGCCGTGGTCTTTGTATTGTCAGGTGATGGTGAACTGTATGAGGGTTCTGTGTGGGAGGCCATAATGTTTTCAGCTGAACACAAGTTAGATAATCTGGTATTGATAATTGATAATAATAAAATTTGTATGCTTGATTATTGTGCCAACATTATAGATATTAGTCCGGTAGAGAATAAGTTCAGTGCTTTTAACTGGGAGGTTAGAACCATAGACGGACATAATATAGAGGAGCTTTGTAACACACTCCTTTATTTGAAAAACAACAGAAACGGACATCCAAAACTTTTAGTGGCAAACACAACAAAAGGCAAGGGAATTAAACAGTTGGAGGGTGATAGACTCTGTCATATCAAGTCATTAAATGAAAATGAGATAAATGAAATTCTTGAGAGATTAGAGTGAAAGTAACTGTAAAGACAATGAGAGACGCCTTTATAGAAGGATTATATGGCAAAATGGCTCATAACGATGATATTTTTTTCATCACCGCCGATCTTGGGGCGCCTGCTCTGGACAGAATACGACATGACTTTAAAGACAGATTTATAAATGTAGGCATAGCAGAGCAAAATTTGGTAAATGTAGCCACTGGGCTTGCCCTTGAGGGATATGCGGTCTATGCTTATGCAATTGCACCATTTCTTACTATGAGAGCATATGAGCAGATAAGGACTAACTTGTCTATTAGTTCTCAGATAAGGCCGGTAAATGTAAATCTCATAGGGGTTGGTGCCGGGTTGAGCTATGTGGTCTCAGGACCTACGCATCATTGTCTTGAAGACATAGCTATAATGAGATTATTACCAAACTTTGTAGTATTCTCTCCATGTGACTGGACCATAGCTCAACACTTTGTTCAATATTCTACAGAAGTAAAAATACCGAAATATTTACGCTTTGACGGCAAGGCACTTCCGGTGATATATGACAAATTTGACAGTTCAATGATGGAAGACGGCTTTTGTGAGTTGTTAAAAGGATGTAATATTTGTCTTGTGTCAACCGGTTATATGACCCATGTGGCATTAGCTGCCGCACAAAAAGTAAAAAATACAGGCGTGATAGATGTTTTCTTATTAAAACCATTCAATGCGGTTAAGCTCTATGAAACGCTGAAAGAATACGAATACATATTAAGCATTGAAGAGGCATTCTTAAATAGCGGTGGCCTTGACAGCCTTATTTTAAACCTCCTGAATAAGAACAGGGCATTATCTAAACTGAAATCTCTTGGCTTTAAAGACAACCATGTATTTAATCACGGCAGCAGAGACTATCTTCATCAGGTATATGGATTGGACGAGGAGGCTGTTGTTAGTGCAATCAGGAAATGTGTTTAATGCGGGATAGTTATGGTGCTGACATTGTGTTTATCAATCCAGGCGACAGAAAATATATTTATCAGGAGCTGGGGAGTGATTACTCTGCGATTGAGCCGCCTTTTTGGATAGCAGCTATATCTGCATATCTGAGAAACAACGGATATGATGTTGCCGTTATTGATATTAATGCGGAGAGTATAACCTCAGAGGAGCTGGTAAGAAAGGTTGAGCAGATAAAGCCTCTGCTGATTGCCGTAATAGTTTATAGTTCACAGCCTTCAGCCTCGACTCAAAATATGACTATAGCAGAAAATATATGTAAAGTGCTGAAAGAGGCTGTCGTATGTAAAGTTGCCATGGGAGGGCTACATCCGTCTGCACTGCCTGAGCAGACATTAAAAGAAGAGGCTGTTGACTTTGTTATAGAGGGAGAGGGCCAGTACACGCTCATGTCGTTAATTGATGTGTTAAAAAGTAACTCAACAAACTTTGCTCAAGTGCCTGGCCTGTGGTACCATGATAGCGGAGAGATAAAGAATAATCCCGTAGCACCTCTTTCTGATAACCTCTGTGAGCTGCTGCCTGTTGCTGCGTGGGATTTGCTGCCAATGGATAAGTACAAGGCCCACAACTGGCATTGTTTTGATAACATTGAACACAGAGTGCCTTATGGGGCAATATATACCAGCCTTGGGTGTCCATATGGCTGCATTTTTTGTTGTATCAATGCGCTTTACGGTAAACCGGGCATACGCTTCAGAAGCCCTGAGATAGTCTTAAAAGAGATTACTTTGTTGGTAGAGAAATATAATATTCATAACCTGAAGATTATTGATGAACTTTTTGTCCTCAATAAAAAGCATTACATGGCTATAGTGGATATGTTGGTACAGAGAGGATATGGCCTCAATATCTGGGCTTATGCAAGGGTAGATACAATTGAGCCCGAAAATCTGAAAAGAATGAAACTGGCTGGTATAAACTGGCTGGCGTTGGGAATAGAATCTGCAAATCCTGAGATAAGAGACGGCGTATCAAAACGGATGAGACTGAAAGATATTAAAAGTGTAGTAAGGACAATCCAGGATGAGGGGATAAGAGTGATAGGTAATTATATGTTTGGTTTGCCTGACGATACCCTTGACTCTATGCAGGAGACACTGGATATGTCAATGGACTTAAATTGTGAATTTGCTAACTTCTACTGTGCAATGGCATATCCTGGATCGAAGCTCTATGAAATTGCCGTCAGTAAAAACTGGCAGCTCCCCAAACGATGGGCTGATTACTCTCAGCACTCTTATGAAATGATTTCATTGCCGACAAAACATATAAGTGCTGTTGAGGTGCTTAAATTCAGAGACGATGCCTTTCACAAATATTTTGAAAACCCATCATACCTAATGATGATTGAATCAAAATTCGGCATACGTGTGAGAAAACACATTGAGGAGATGACTAAGACAAGGTTAAAGAGAAGACTGTTGGAGGAGGTAGATTTAAGTTTAAACACAAATGGATGACAATATATTTATATCGACTCAGTGCATTAAAAGGGGTGGTATTATTGAGTCAATCGAGGCAATATCTGAGATAACTCCCAACATCGAACTTACAGGGGGCAATCTTTACGAGGAAAACCTCCTTGACAAGCTCCGGCAGATAAAGGGAAAAAAGCAGTTGAATCTTCTTATACACGGATATTTCCCACCACCAAAAAATGATTTTGTATTAAATTTTGCATGTACTGGAAATAAAACAAGGGATTTTATAAGAGAGACGATGGCTTTTGTCAGAGCACTCGATATAGAGTACTATTCCGTTCATGGGGGCTTTAAGAGGGATTTTGACGTGAAAGATGAAATACTTATTAATCCCAGCGGGCCGCAATACACAATGCAAAGAGTTTATGAAAACATAGAATGGTTCAAAAGAGAATTCCCCGAAAAAATACTTGTAATAGAAAATCTCTATCCTAACAATAATGATCCTGAAAACAGCCTTCTTACGCACATAGATGAGATTACAGAGTTGATGGATTCCGGCAATCACGTATACTTATTGCTTGATCTTGGACACTTAAAAATATCGTCAAGGCTATTTCGGTTTAATTATCTCGATGCAGTGAATACATTGTTTGAGCGATTCGGTAACAGAATACGAGAGGTTCATCTTTCTGAAAACACAGGGAACAACGACGACCACTTTATTGTGCACACTGACAGTGTTCAGTATATGATAATCAGAAAATATGCCCGAATAATCGCAGAAAATAAAATAAATATTGCAGTTGAGTCAAGAAATTCAAGTATTGACGAACTAACCCGATGCTACAACGTAATTAAAGATGCCCTGACACCTCGTGAAAATGACTTTATAATATGAATACACTGATAAATTTTTTAAGAAAACTTTATAAATACCGTACCGTTATTGCCACAATGGCATTGCAGGAAATTAAAGATAAATACTTAGGCACGCTGGGAGGGGTCTTGTGGTCTGTAATTAATCCACTATTGATAATATTTGTTTATTGGTTGGTTTTTTCCCTTGGACTAAAAGTCCGTCCAATCGGGGATGCTCCTTTTATCGTATATTTTTGTGCAGGACTCATACCGTGGATGACTTTTAGTGACACCCTGGTTGCAAATACAGTCGTTTTATCGAAAAAATCATATCTGATAAAAAAAATGGTCTTTCCCACAGAGATACTGCCAATTGTTAATCTTATTTCAAATTTAATCTCACACGGTATCATGTTGATAATTTATATCGCAATCTTGCTACATTCAGGAATTTCATTGTCATTGATGAACTTACAGTTTATGTATTATCTGTTTGCGCTGTGTATATTCAGTCTTGGCCTGAGCTGGCTTTTGTCCGCTATAAACGTTTTTTTCCCGGATACATCGGTGATATTGTCTGTAATAGTAAATATATGGTTTTGGCTAACACCGATAGTATGGCTCATTGAGATGCTTCCATATAAATACAAGAATTTTATTAAGTTAAATCCTATGTTTTACATAGTGGACGGTTATCGCAATTCATTTATATATCATATTCCTTTCTGGCATAATTACAAACAGGGTGTTTATTTTTGGTTGATAAGTTTATTATTGTTTGTCGGCGGAGCGCTGATCTTTAGAAGATTAAGATCTGAATTTGGAGATATTTTATAATATGCAAATTGCTATTTCTGTGCAAAATTTGTCAAAGAGATATCGTCTGTACAAATCCCATGTGGAGAGATTTAAAGAAATGCTGCATCCTTTAAAGAAGAAATACCACAAGGAATTCTGGGCTTTGAGAGATATAAACTTTGATGTTATGAATGGCTCTACATTAGGCATAATAGGAAGAAATGGTTCTGGGAAATCAACACTTCTGCAAATTATCTGCGGAGTTTCAAAAGCTACTGTCGGTGCTGTAACGGTAAACGGCAGGATTTCGGCCTTGCTGGAATTGGGAGCTGGGTTTAACCCCGATCTAACCGGACGACAAAATGCGATTTTAAACGGTGTTGTAAATGGCTTATCAAAGGATGAAATGAAGGAGAGGATTCCTTTAATCAAGGAGTTTGCTGATATCGGCGAGTTTTTTGATCAGCCTGTAAAGATTTATTCATCGGGTATGTTTGTCAGGTTAGCATTTGCCGCCGCTATTAATGTTGACCCTGATATTTTAATAGTTGATGAAGCGCTTGCTGTTGGCGATGCTAAATTCCAGCGTAAATGTTATAACAAATTTTTAGAGTTTCAGAATCAAGGTAAGACTATCTTGTTTGTAACCCATGATATTCATGCTATTATAAAACATTGCGATTGTGCTATACTTTTAGAAAATGGTTGTGTCAGAGAGACTGGTTTACCAAAAGATGTGGTATTAATGTACGAAAAATTATCGGTGATAGATAACGGATGTCCCTGTGAATTTGAAATAACTGAATCTGATGAATCAAATGTAAAAGGTTTAAATGGCGATGTGGTTACTGATATATCAGAATTTGAATATTTTTTTCAGAGTATCCATGTATTTGATCGGTGTGTTAAGCGCAAAAGCTATAATAAGAATGAGTTTCGGTTTGGCAGCAAACAGTCTGAAATCATAGATTACCTGATTACCTCCGGCGGTGAATATGATCCTACAACAATAAAAGCAGATAACTCTGTCGATATGTATATAAAAGTAAAAGCAAGCAGGGACATTAAGATGCCAACGTATGGCTTAACAATTTCTACTAAAGACGGCATTTTGTTGTATGGAACCAATACCGTTATTGATAATAAGATTCTGCAATCTCTGTCTGCAGGAGATATGGTTATATATCATGTTTCACTGAGAATGGATTTGAATAATGGTGACTATTTCATTTCCCATGGCGTTGGAGAGATTTCTGACGGTGCTATTATAACCTCGGATGCTCGCAATGACTTAATCCATCTACAGGTTTTTCAGAAGAAGCCGTTTCTAGGTATTGTTCCTCTTATGAACAATTTCAAGGAAATACGGATTTGACACTGACAATGTTTTCAATAAATTTTCACACAAGTAGATAAAAAACTAACATCTATTAAGATATAATGCTACAGGGAGAGTTTGAATGTAAAACTTATTATGTAACATATTATTTAGAATTCTACTGATGTCACAATGGGTGTCTCCTGCTAAGATCGGATATAGTATAAGAGAGGAAAATATAATAATATGGCTAAAATATCATTGATCTGTTTATATGACAATTGGGCATTGGGGCTGCGAACTCTAAGCAATGCACTGGTCTCGAAAGGGCATGAAGTTTCAATCATCCATTTTAAATTGCCTACCACTAAACAATTAGATTTTTATCTGGATAATACCACCAATTACGAATACATCAACAGTAGGGAATCTCATTCAGATGTGATTATTCATGGACTGAACAGGGATGTAAAGATGTGGACACAGCATGAGGAGGAGATTCTAGGTGATTTGCTACAGGAAATATCTGCCGATCTAATTGGCCTGAGCGTAAGGAGTGTTTACGAGGATTGCATTGACAGGATTATGTTTCAGATGAAACGGATTCAAGGAGCCATAACAGTAGCAGGTGGCATAGGGACGGCTCGCGAGCAACGCTTGTATTTGAATTGGCTTGATTATGTATGCATTGGAGAAGGAGAAGCCACATTGTTAAACATGGCAAATGCCATTGACACCCAACATAATATATCAACAATCAGCAATCTTGCCTATCTGAAGGATGGAAAGGTTTTTAAGAATCAATTAGCCTATCCGGACGATTCAAATGATTATTTCTATGTGCCGGAGATGGAAAAGGTTAAACATTTTGTAATAGACGATGACAATGTAGCGGAATCAGACATATTCTTGAGAAATGTCAATATCCCAAGCTACTTGCACAATAGTTATGTTAATCTTGAAGACTATGTAACAATGTTTGGTCGTGGGTGTGTCGGTAGTTGTACTTTCTGTTCGGCAAATCAATACTATGAAATTTACAGAGAGGCTGGAATTAAATTTCTAAGAAGGAGATGCAGAGATATTAGTTCTATTATAGAAGAGCTGCGGTATGCAAAGCATTCAGGATACAAACAAATTATGTTTATGGATTCCTTTTTCATGGGACCTTTGTCACTCATGCTTGATTTTTTTAAAATATATCGCAGGGAGATTAATCTTCCATTCTTTGCTCAACTCCATCCTATACAAGTATTAGATAATCCTGAAATTTTAGATGAAGCATATAAGGCAGGATTGCTTCACTGCGTCGTAGGAATCCAGTCTGGCAGCGAGTGGGTAAACACTAATATATTCAGGCGTCATGTTCCCAACGACAAGTTGATACAATTTGCGGAAATGCTCACTTCTTATGATGGTTTGGCTGTTGATTACCATATTCTTACCCATAACCCCTTCGAGTGTGATAAAGATTTCGATCAAACTCTTGATCTGTTAGCACGGCTTCCTAAGAAAAATGGTGTATTGTACCTTCTGAGACTTCGACCATACCACGGGACAGACATCTTCAATATGATACAAAGCGGAATTGGACTACGGGAAACAGATGTGGAGAAAATGCACATAAGGGCTGTGCTATGCCTGTTCCGCTTTAACACTGTCGGTTCCAATTTTGAGAGTGTTCGACAGAGGGTATCTGATTGCGATTTCAAGGAACTCAAAGAACTCTACAAAGAAACAAGGCATATGCGCGTGGACTGCGACAGTTGGATTCGCTATGGGGAGGAGTTACACTTAAAGGGTAATTTTTATGAAGCTAAAGCAGCTTTTGATAATGCTCTTGAACTCGATGAGACAAACTGGCATGCATTAAGCGGCAAGGGATGGTCAAGCATACAGCTTAAGGAGTTTCGGGAAGCTACAGATATTTTTAAAAAAGCATCTAGATTTGTGAAACCATACAATCGGCAAGGTAGGAATGGTATGCAGATAATACTCAGAGGTTTAGGATGGTCATATTATTTTCAGGACAATTATCCCGAGGCTATCAAGCATTTTAATGAATCGTTGGTTTTCACTTATGCAAACGAAACCGTAGTCTTGAAGGATTTATTCATGGGACTTGGCTGGGCTCATCTGAACCTTAAGTATGGATATCATGCGGAAAGATATTTTAAGGAAGCGATGAAGTATATTGAGGACAATGATAGTAGTGAATACGATAATTGCATCAAAGGATTGAATTTAGCAAGGAAGTCATACGGATAATAGTAGCTATAAATTGTTTTTGCAACAGATCGTACGTTAAGTACATTATTCCTTTCCTATTGGGTAAAAAATTACAAGGTATCCCGTAGTATCTGCCAACATTGCTATACAATATCTTGGACAGACTTTATTTGTGAGACAAAGGTTTTCCCATTGAAACGTATAAGAAAAAATATCCCTGCCAATGTTGAGATAAGACCTCTGTACAAGTCAAAACTTAGAAAATAAGATTGAAAAAATAAAAGGTTCAAAGGAGTTACATTCTTAAAACAACATTATTTTTAGTTATGCAGAGGTCTTAACTATACAGTCGAATTTGACTGATTTGCTTGAAGTTAGCGTAACCAAAATGCAAAGGATTTTACCTGTTTCGATGATTCATTTGATTTATGAAGGATTCTAAGGTTATAATATTATCAGTCTTTTGAGATATTACTACGATATAAAGTTGGATATTGAGTTTGACTGGGACATGATAGAATTAAATGGCTACCTGTTTTTAGAGGGAAAAATCTAATGGAAGTCGATAGTTTAATTATGGAATGGAAGGGTTCATCTACTATAGAATAACATAAGATCGTTCATTAGCTTTTGAGCCATTTAAAATGTAGGGGAGAAAAAATGTCAGACCTTATAGATGGTTTAGTGTTACTCAAGGACAACAGAAATTTATCACAAAAAGAGTTTCTGCAGGCAAAGCAAGTCTGTAAGACAATTCTTAGTATCATTGATTCTCGTGATGAATATATAAAGAGTAATAAATTGGATAGAGAATTTTGTATGCCCAGTGCTCTGTGGTCATATTTGAATGAACAGTGTCCAATAGATAAAAGACCGTTTTTAAAGCTCTTCAATTTAGTTGCAAAGGTGGATTATGATGTAATAAACAGGTTGAAGCTTATAGTGGGGCCGTTTTTTACCGGATATTCGTTGTCACATCTTTGTATTATTTCAGAAAGTTTATTTCTTACTTCATGGCTGTTTATTTCGGACAGCAAACTGTCGGAATGTCTCGCTAACCCGGACGATTGGTGTTTTCGATGGATGCAAACGGCATCGGCAGTGCCTTTGCAGTATATATATAATCCACCTCGTTTTCTTGGTGAGATAGGGTGGAATGTCAGAGGAGTTGCAGTTAATCATGATACTTATTATTTTCAGGAGGCGCTTAACTTGTTTTATGAAAGCGGTATTTTTGATTTTTTAAGTGACCGCGTAGCCGATGCAGGAATTGTGCGCATTCTGGAAATTGGGGGAGGGTATGGAGCTTTAGCCTCTGCTATTAAAACGATAATTCCCAACAGTGAATATTGGATCTGCGACCTGCCCGAGTCACTGCTTATGTCATCTCTGTGGCTAACGCTTACCAGAGCCGATAATGACCATCAATTTATTAAGGGTTCTCATTATGGATTTACATATTTACCTAATTATATGATTCATTCACTGGAAGGTAAATTTGACCTTGTTATTAACCGTCTCTCACTTTCCGAGATGTCAGAGCACCAGATACGAACATATGCCCAGATAATTAGGACTCTTATAGGTGAGGGAATATTTTTTGAGCAAAATTGCGATAACAGAAACATTGGTGGTCACAATATTTACGGTCACAGAGCAGAGTTAATCATAGAGGAATATTTTCCCTGCCGGCAAGTTATTAAAAATAGTGTGCCCGACTTATTGATGATGCGTGGCGGTAATCCCAACATCTGGTCTAATCAACCTGTAAATCTATGCAAGGGTAAAACATATAGCAGATTATTTGGCGGCAGATATAAAACAATACATTTAGTCAAAGATCAGGGAGACTATAATATTGTGCAGGTTGATGACAGTTATGTTGCATGTTTAAAAGAATTGGGACATATAGATTTGGGGAGTGAGGGTGTCGGACAGAGGGATTTACCACCATATTTCTATATTGGTTCGTCAATAAATGATGTGATTTCAAAAGTTAAAAAGCTAAATAACAAAAAAAATATGTTGCCTATATGATAGTAGAAATATATTTATGTATACTCACCACATGTTACAATAATAACAATTATGACCGGATATATGTCTAAAGAAGAAATTTTAAAGCAGATTCATGCGCTTGCCCCCTGGTATTTTTTGGTGGAGCTTACCCCAGGCATATTTACCATTCCACGGGAGCAATGGGCAACACACTGGCATACTATCATCACGCAGGACTACATGACAAGAATATTGTTCCCTCTCATTGATATGCTCAATAAAAAATCTCCATCTGATACGACAATAATGGACATCGGTTGTAACGAAGGATGGCTCTCTTTAATTTTCCAACGCATGGGATTTAAACGCATTGTCGGTATAGATCCCAATGAGGCTAATATTAAAAAAGCTGAGTTTCTAAAAAAACATTTTGGTTTGAATAATGTTGAGTTTATCCTAGGCGATATAAATAACTTCAAAACCACTGATAAGTTTGACATCGCTGTTATGTTTGGTGTTATAAATCATATTCACAATCCGGTTGGAATACTGCAAAACATACACAGTTTTACAAATGACTATTTAATCCTTGATTTGACTCTTTTTGTGAAGATTATTTTGAGACGTCAAAAGAGGAGCGGTTTAACACTAACATATCATCGGTAGTTGGAAATATGCAGTGCCATTTTGAGCACGCCCATCAGACGACCAGTTATGAGGAGGGAAATATCGTCTTTCAGTACTCAAGACGTGCAATACAGCATATGATGAACTATGTTGGATTTAATAACATCCTGCATGTACCGCAAGGAATCTCTGCACCGCCGCATTATAAGAATGACATGAGGGTTATGCTGGCAGGAAAGAAAAATCAAAATAAGGATTATTGCAGTTATGAACTTGCAATTGACAAAGAGTACATGGAGTCAAAGACTTATATGGCCTCCCCACAACCAAGGCTTGAGGAGAGTTATGAAAAATTTAATATCGTAAGTTGTGGCGGTAAATTCTACGGGATACCACAAGGGGAGATGGAGGATTTTGATGTTATTAATGTTATTAACAACAAAAGATGCGTCTTTGGAGATACCATCCATAGTGTTAAAGTGCTTATAGACAAAACGTTAAAGGTTAAACAGGGCATATTACAAGATGATGATTTTGAGCGTGATAAACTAAAGTGTAAAATAGGTTGTGAGTTTATATTACAATCAAAAAATGAAGACGCGTTGAGGATATTCGAGGACATTAAAAGCAGGCACAATAATCCTGTTACAGAGTTATCAACCGAGGTATTTTACCACCTTGGACGTATTGCTGAAAGAGCTGGTGACTGTGCCGTGGCAAAAGAGTATTGGGAGCGCTGTCTTTCAATAGAGCCTGGTTTTATCAAAGCTAAAATCAAACTCTGGGAGTTGCAATATAGAAATAGGTCAAATGTATGCCATAGATTATTTTTTTAGTGATTATGCTGAGAAAGCTACATGGAGGTTAATATAGCTAAGATAGCGCTCATTTCTTTGTATGATAACTGGGCTTTGGGTGTACGAACCTTGTCTAATGCCTTGTTTTGTCATGGCCATAACGTAGTTGTTGTGCATTTTAAGCTGCCCATCCAAAAATGCCTGGATGATTTTTTAAACCAACCCACAGGATATGAAAATCTACAGTCCAAACAATCGCATTCAGAGTTTATGTTGATGGGATACAACATGGACGTCAACATGTGGACCCACAATGAAGCTGAGCTGCTGGGCGATTTACTTTTGGATTTGAATGTGGACATTGTGGGGATAACAACAAGGACACTATATGAAAAATATCTAAGTCCCATCATTGACCAAATACAAAAGTCAACGTTGGCGATCAAGCTGGCTGGCGGTTTCGGGGCCTCGCTGAATCCTGGCTTTTATATGGACAGGTTCGACTATGTCTGCATAGGTGAGGGTGAGCAGAGCATTGTGAAGATGGCTGAGTATATTGATAAAGGGTTGAAAGACAACATCCGGCAAATACCAAATCTTGCATACAAACTCTCCGGGCAGGAGTTCTTTAATAGTATGGAGGAACCTGATTATACAGAGGACTATTTTTACAACGAACATATGGACAAGATACCGCATTATGTTATAGAAAATAACATAATTGGCAAGACAGACGTGTTTATTAATTATGTACGTAAGGTTGACCCCTTCTATGCCGGATTAAGCAATTATTACACCATGGTGGGCCGTGGGTGTATGTGGCGCTGCTCCTTTTGTGCGGGAGGGCAATTCTATAAATTATACAGAGATAAAGGTGTCCCCTTTAAAAGAAGACGAAACAGAGAGATAGAAAAGGTAATAGCAGAACTGAGGCTTGCAAAGGAACACGGCTTTACCCGTATCTACTTAATGGACTCATTCCTTATAGGCGAGGAATCATACTTGCTGGATTTTTTTGATTTATACAAGAAGGAGGTAAACCTGCCCTTTTTCGCACAGCTGTTTCCTAACCAGGTAATAAATAATCCTAAGATTCTGGAGGCGGCAGTGGAGGCTGGTATGGCCATTACTGTAGTTGGCATACAGTCTGGTAGTGAGCGAATACGTAATAAAGTTTATAACCGAAAAAGCACCGATGAAAGTATAATAAAATTTTCTGATATGATTTCCGGTTACCGTAATGTATTTTTGGAGTATCATATAATAACGCACAATCCTTTAGAGACTATTGAAGACATCAAAGAGGGATTTGAGCTTTTAGACAAACTACCCAAAAATAATGCTCAACTCACATTGCAACGACTGCGGCCATTTCCAGGCTCTGCAATAAACGATTTAATACAACAAGCCAATCCTGATAATGTAGATGATGAATTTCACCACAAGATTTTCATGCTGTATCTGATACGGTATCATATATCTGGTGTCGAATTTGACAATATTTTTATAAATCTCGATAAATATACTCATATTGACTTGAAAAATATTTATATCGAGCTTAGACAGAAGTATAAAAATAGCGCAGACTGGGCAAGAGAAGGCTGGGAGTATTATCACAAAGGGAAATATGTTGAGGCGTTAGAGGCATTCAACTCAGCCATAGAGAGTGACCCGTCAAATTACAGAGCCCTTAGCGGCAGAGGTTGGACCTATCGGCAAACAAACAAGTACTCGGATGCTTTATCAGACCTCAAAAATGCTATAAAATTCATACCGCAAACGGAGCACAATGCTCTTCAAGAGGCATGGCGTGGACTGGGGTGGGTTTCATTTTGTAAAAACGATCATGATGCCGCAATAGATGCTTTCAATAACTCCATGGTGTTCTGTAATGTTTCAGAGCGAATAGTGCTGCAGGATGTTCTTAGAGGGTTAGGCTGGTCTTATTACTACAAAAAGAATTTTACAGAATCAATTGACTATTTCAACAGGTCTATTGAAAATATTGATAGCGATAATGAGGATATTATGCGGGATGCACTAAACGGCTTGTCTTTGGTAAAACAGGCAATAAAAAAACGGAATTTTACGTAATGGACTTAAGAGGATATATAAAAAATCAGGGACAGATAGAGAGAGCCAAGCGATTAGCTATAAAGGGGTTATTGAACTATCAACCATGGATATTCTCGGAGGATTTTGAGACTGGTGTCGGTTTAGAGTGGGCACATGGGCGAACCACAGGCCTTGTCTATTATCCCGATATAGACAGAGGGCTTATTGATAATTCCCCTGAACTGAAACGTCTTATTATCGAACCTGAAAACTATAAGGAATTCCATCAATCCAATGCCATGCTGAGGCGGCTTTATGACGGGATTGTGGATGAGATTTGTGATAAGATTGGTAATATTAGTAATACTACCTTCCTCGATGTAGGGTGTAATACCGGTTATTTCCCTCAGAGTTTTGCTTTGCGCGGCGCAAGACAATCAGTAGGATGTGACAGGGAGAAAGGTTTTTCCGAGACATTTGATCTATTGAATGAATTGCTTGGGACGCAAGTTGAGTTTTATGAAACATTTTATAACCCTGAAACCCGCCGAATTTCAAGAATTGGACAGCACGATGTTGTCGTCTCTATGGCGGTGCTTTGTCATTTAAGCGAACCTCTGAACCACATTAAATGTTTGTCGGAACTTGCCCAAAAAGGATTGTTTGTCTGGACTCTGGTTAATGAAGACATTGGCTATACTGTCCACTACGGACATCCTCAGGGACATTATAAAGAAGATAATTTCCCACTGTGTTTCGATAACGATGTGACGTGCTCGGAGGGATTATTACGGAAATCATTAGAACTAACCGGGTTTAATCATATATATGAAATACCTGCCGGTAATTCAACTCTCCCGTCATTTAACAAAACTGGATTTACATTGAAGGGCTTTCTGGGTATGAGGTGATTTCAACGATATTATGGATTCGCTGTGAAATAATTGCAAACAGCCTATCAGATAATGTATTGTTGTAGAGAATGTATGTTTAGTAACAAGGTGGTTGACAGTATTTAAGGGGAAAATGGATATTTTCAGAGAGAAGCAAATTGCCGCCGAGGAACAAAAGGTGGTTATACAGACGCTTGCGGATTCTGTTACGGGTGAAGGCTGCAGAATTTTGGAAATAGGAAGTTGGTGCGGAGAATCATCTGTGATTCTGGGTACAATTGCAAAGAAAAAGAATGGGAGGCTGTTTTGTATTGATTGGTGGAGGGGTAATGTTGGTCTGGAACTTGAGCAAATAGCGGCAAACCATGATATCTTTTCCATTTTTTGGAACAAAATGAAGTCGGAGGAACTGGATAACACAGTAATTCCTATTCGGACACGTTCCGATATGGCCTATGACATTTTTAAAGCGGAATGTTTTGATCTCATATATATAGATGCTGATCACAGATATGAGGCAGTGCTGAATGATATAAGGTTTTATGCCCCTTTAGTGAAGCAGGGAGGAATCATTTGCGGCGATGATTGTGAGGGATACAGGTCGGACTATGACATGGATTTTCTTGATAAAGGTAAAATGTTTGATTCTACAGAATCTGTTCATTGCGGCGTAGTTTTAGCTGTGGCAGAGAGTTTTCAGTCTTACTCAATAAATTATAACGTTTGGAGCGCAAAAAAAACTCCCGAAGGTTGGGTTCCGGCAAATGTTTTTCCATCTGATTCAGATAACAGGCAATACCAACCACCACCGATTTCGGCATATAATAACTACAACCTAATACGGCTGGGTAAATTAATTTATGCAGTACCTCAAAGTTTGGGCAATTACAATATTACAGAGGAATCGAACAGACATAATCCTCTGATTATTGCCGGAAAAACCATAAATGAGATAACAGAATCAATTGATAAACAAGGGCAAGGCTATAAGGGTTTTAACATAGTTATCCATGAAAGCGGATATTATGCAGTACCTCAAAGTTTGGGCAATTATGATATTACCACTGAATCAAACAGACAAAATCCCCTAATAATTATAGGCAAGACCATAAATGAGATAACAGAATCAATTGATAAACAAGGGCAAGGTTATAAGGGGTTTAACATAGTTGCTTATAAAGACATATATTACGGAGTTCCTCAGCCGTTGGGAAATTTAGATATTACCATGGAATCGAACAGACAAAATCCTCAAGTTATTACAGGCAACACTATAAATGAGATAACAGGTTTTATTGACAAAACAGGATTGAGGTATGATGTTTTGATTAAAGAGAGCTATAAGAATTTTAATATAATTGAATTTCAAGGAAAATTTTATGCGGTTTCCCAAAGCTTAGGCAGCGTTGACTTTACTACGGATGGTCTAATGAAGTTTAAAGACCATGATGATTTTTTTGTTTCAGATAGTATTGAAGACGCCATAAAGTTTGTTGATAAATATAGTATTTTAAAGAGTGTTGCTAAAAAATTATTTAGACGTATAACTTCAAAATGATATTGTTTATAAGCAGGCAGATGCAAATTTGTAAAACAAAGTAAAGATGACTTATAACTATATTCGCTTTCTTAATATTAGAAATTGAGCAAGGAGATGGTTTTTTGGATTATAAACTCAAAAGTATTGAAATAATCAAACTCTTTAAACCGATAATTCCTAACTATGCATGGCAGCGTATAAAAAAGCTAAAATGGGTAAAACATTTCATAGAGAGCGGCTCAAATGTCAGCAATCTCTTTGACTTTAAAACATCGCGTTACCACTGTGAGATTCCACCTTTAAAGGTTAAGCCAAATTTAGATTTCCTTGTTCTTGAGCTTCCCCCTCGGTATATGCCTTTGATGCCGAATGGTTTAGGGTACCTTTATAATATTTTGCAGAAATGTGATTTATCATTTCAAATTCTGGATGTCAATATCAGTTTATACCATATGTATCATGAGCACAGATTGAGAAATAAGTTATCAAACATTTATACGCCTTCAGGTTATTTATTGCCGGATGATCCATGGGATAACACCAGCACGGCGTTATGGAGCAAAGAGGAGATAATTTCATACTTCTGGCCTGAAATTTTGAAATTAACAGATAAAATTGCCGCTAATCCGCCAAAGACATTAGGCATCTCTCTGAACGGGTTTAACAGAAATCTTGCAAAGAAATTTGTAAAAGAGATTCGGCGTAGATTACCCGATGTAGTTATAATAGTAGGTGGGTACGATTGCGTGCATTATAATTTAGGTCCTTCATTATTTTCTGATTTCGATTATATGGTTATAGGCGAGGCGGAGCTTACCTTACCCCCACTTATGAAATCACTACGTGAGGGTAACAGACCAAAAGACCTTCCAGGCATTGTCTCACGGTTTGACTCCTCCGACAGACAATGGACGACCCTTTTGCTTGAAAATTTGGACGATATTGAATGGCCTAAATATCAATGGATAAAGGTTAACTGGTATCAGACCTATGATAGACATCATCTTATTCCCATTACAGGAGGTCGTGGTTGCCTTTGGAGCAGATGTAAATTTTGCTCGGAGCGTTTTTATTTTCGTAAGAGGGACCCTGCAAAAATAGTGGATGAAATAGAGTATTTTACGAAGTCCGGTTATCACTCATTTCATTTCAACGAAAGTGACGTCAATGGAGATCAGCAAAATCTTTATAATATTTGCAATGAAATACTCAGAAGAAAGTTAGAAGTTAAGTTAGCCGGACAGTTGAGAATTGACCGGAGGAATACGCCGGAGTATTTTATCCATATGGCAAAAGCAGGGTTTACGCATTTGAGGTTCGGTGTGGATGGCTGGAATGACAGATTGTTGATTTTAATGAATAAAGGGTACAATATGGATCTTGTTTTTCAAAACTTGAGAGATTGTCATAACGCAGGTATCGTTACCACTGTTAATGTGGTAATTGGTGTTCCGGGTGAGACGGAGTCGGATGTTGACGAATGTATCAATAACTTTATAAAGTGTAAGGACTTTATCCATGCCGTTGAGAGCTTTAATACATTGCTTCTCGCTTGTGGTAGTGAGTATTATACCAATCCAGACCAATACAAGATAAAATTCAGGTGGAATAAAGAGGAAATATATGACCGATTTGCAGACTATATTCCAACAGAGTTGTGGTACAGTGAAGACCCATATATAGATCAGGAGATTAGATTGAGTCGTCTTAACAGAATTTTAAGTACACTCTATCTTAATGGGGTACAAATCGGTCCTTTTGCAACAAAAGTAATAGAAAGACTTAAAAATAGAGAATCTGAGTCAAACTTTAAACCATAGAAAAATATGCGCTTCGTTATAGATAATCAAATAAATCCCAGGAAACTAAAGATAAGCATAATCTTGTTGGACTGGAAAGTGAGAGAGAGTTTTCATACTATTGAGTATCTCAATCGGCAGGATATTAGTAGAGATACCTACGAGATTATCTGGATTGAATTTTACAACTATCTTGCAAAACCTCTGTTAGATATAATTGACGGCTATAAAGTTCAACAACAGCCACTCCCAATAGATCGTTTTATCGTTTTAGAATATCCCGATAGTTTTTACTATCACAAACATGTTATGTATAACATAGGGTTATTACATGCAAGAGGGGACATTGTCGTAATAATGGACTCCGATGCAATAATTAAAACAGATTTCATAGGTTGTATATTGAAAGAATTTGAAAAAAATCAAGATACTGTTTTGTGTATAGAAGAGATAAGAAATTTTAACCGTGACTTCTATCCTTTCTCTTATCCGTCATTGGAGGAGGTATTAGGTGATGGAATAACGATGCCTTATGAGGTCAAGGTATTTAATAAAACTGAAATAAATCTGGGCGAATCTGTAATTAGCCTTAAAGATAACCCAAATCTAATTCATGTTTATAATTATGGCGCATGTTTGTGTGTGAGGCGAGACCATCTTATAGCAATTGGCGGTGCAGACGAGCATATAGATTATTTAGGACACGTTTGCGGACCATACGATATGATATTCAGGTTGATTAACGCAGGGTTTCAGGACAGATTACACCCCACCTGTTTTCTTTATCATGTATATCATCCACATCAGGGCGGAACTGATAACTATTTAGGGCCTAATAATGGCAGAGGAATATCCACAACTGCTTTGGCAAACTTTGAACAGGGCAGAGTGCTGCCACTTAAAGAAAATGAAGAGATTAAAAAATTACGCACTAAAGGTTTTTTCCCAAAGGGCTAAAACTATGTCTCACCCTCTGCAACAAAACCATGACCCTAAAATGTGGGAAAAACATCGCTTTGGACTTCCGAATAACCGCTGGGAAAGGCTTAAAGATAAATGTGTTTGGGTGACCGGAGCAGGTACAGGCTATGGACAATGTACAGCTATTGCTCTGGCTGCGGCAGGTTCGTTTGTTATACTTTCTGGCAGAAAAAGTGAAAAACTCATTGAAACAATCACGTTAATGAAATCTTATGGTATTGGCAGCAGCAACTGTGAGATTGTTGATTTTGATCTAACGGACATAAAGCAGACAGAAAATGCTTGTAAATCAGTAATGGAAATAACACCAAGTCTCTATGGATTAGTCAATAATGCTGCTGTTGCACAGCATGGAAATACATTGTATCCGCTACAGGAGGGTACTTACGAAGTGTGGGATAAAATTTTAAAAACCAACCTTACGGCACAATGGTATCTGACTAAAACAATACTTCCTCACATGATAAAAGGGAAAGAGCTCAGGATAATATTTATGGGCTCAGAAGCCGGCTGGGCATTTACTCCAGGTTTCGGAATGTATAATGTTTCAAAGTGCGCTCTAAATAACTTATCTGCCTCTTTTGCTTCAGAATTAGATGCATCCCATAAAGACGTTGATATACAGGTTAATACCATTGTTCCAGGTGAAGCTAAAACTGAAATGAATCAAATGTCAACCGACAGCCCCTTTACCATAGTTCCAATGGCACTACTGTTATTATCACACCCTGCATACGGTCCTAACGGTTGTTTTTTCCACCGTGACGGAAGATATTTTTCTTTTGCATATGCACAACCCTATAGCCGGGAGATCTTGTGTTAATTCCTGAGACATATAAACCTTTTGAGTTTTCATATAGATGTGAAACTGCCCCTGTACTTTCTGTCATTTTGCTTGACTGGTCATGCAGGGAGAGTTTTCACAGCCTTGACTACCTCAACAACCAGACAATTCCGAGAGAGAAGTATGAGATTATTTTGATAGAATTTTACAAAAGGCGTTTTCAGGTTATTGAGGACAGGATTAACCAATGTACTGCTGAGGGAAATCATCCTGTAATTGATAAGTGGATTATATTAGATATGCCTGAAAATGTTTATTACCACAAGCATTTTATGTATAACGTTGGGATTTTGGCAAGCCGTGGAGAGATTATTGTCATATGCGATTCAGACGCTATTTTTGGTACAACCTTTTTAGAGAGCATTCTTAATTCATTTGACAAGGACAGAAATATTGTATTACATTTGGACGAGGTAAGGAATATAGATAAAAGATTTTATCCATATAATAATCCTACTATCGAGGAAATTCTAAAACAGGGTTGTATAAACTGGAAAGATGGAAAAACTACCGGATTACATAGCTCATGGGATGCGTTGCACAGGAGGAATTATGGCGCTTGTATGTGTGCTATGCGAGAAGATATAATAAGCATTGGCGGTGCAGATGAGCACATAGATTACTTAGGGCATATATGCGGGCCCTATGAGATGACTTTTAGGCTGGTTAATGCCGGCAAAAAGGAAATTTGGCACCAGAAAGAATTTATCTATCATGTATGGCATCCCGGTACTGACGGAACAGACAATTATCTGGGTCCTCATGATGGTAAAAATATGTCAACGACGGCACTTAATGCAATAAAAGAAAGAAGAGTAATGTCTATTAAAGAAAATATCTCTATAAGTAAACTCAGGTTAGGTAACAACCACGTTGCTTCAGATACTGAATTGATTAAGGCTGCTTTAATTAATCTTGATATTAATCAGTGGAGTATAGAACAACTAAAAAAAAGACAGAAGAGTCAGCGCAACATGATTTTCAAAAATATAAAGAAAGCTCATGCCATAACATTCGCTCACGTGCTGTGGAGCCAGATACAATCAAAGATTAAGGCAGCCTTAAGTTCACAAAATATTTTAAAGCATGTATTTAATAAATTCTATAAATTACCCGATATAATATCAAATATGTTTCTTTATAACTCGAACATCTATGACAGATGTGGTAAGTTACTTCAGGATATCGAGTCGGAGAACATTTCAGAAATAGCCATTTTTGGCACAGGGGATGAGGCAAGGGTCTTGTATGAATTGATTAATGGTAAGTATCAAATTAAAGCGGTTTTTGACTTTAAGGAAGGGGAAAGTTTGTTTAGCTATAAAGCCAAACCAATTGAAGAGTTTATAAATTATGATGTACCGTTAGTCATAACCAACCTTAGTGCTGTTGATGAATTATCAGTGATATTAGGGAAAATGGGCATACCTGAGAGCAGGATTGTTATATGAATACTACTGAAAGCGAATACTATCCGCTTGTAAGTATTGTTACTCCGGTTAAAAATTGTTTTTTGTATATTGAACAGTGCATTAATAGTGTTGTATCACAGAAATACAAAAATGTAGAACATATATTAATAGATGGAGGCTCTACAGACGGAACTCTGGGTATAATAGATAAATATATTAAAAAATTTCCTGATAAAATAGTCTTCAAATCAGAGAAGAACATGGGTGCATGCAATGCATGGAATGAGGGATGGCTTATATCCAAAGGGATAATATTGGGTTGGCTTGGTGCAGATGACTTTTATACCCCCGATGCTATCGAAAAAGTTGTAGAGTTTTTCAGAGTAAATCATCAAGCAAGTTTTGTTTTTGGCAAATGTTTGTTAGTTGGCCAAAAAAATCAGAGGATTACTATTCTGGGAGAGACAAATATTGACATAAATAAGGCATTATCTACAGGAATCAATCCAATTCCTGCAACCTCAGCCTTTTACAAAAGAGATATTATTCAGAATATCGGTAATTTAAGGATTGATATAAATATCTGTGATTTTGATTATTGGATACGTGTTGGCAAGAGATACAAAATTTACTATATTAATGATATATTGTCGGCATTCAGAGTCTCGGAAACGAGTACGACGGGTTCTGCCAACTCTTATATTCAGTACGCAAGGGAAAGGTATATTCTTATGAAAGAACATAAAAATAGGCTCAGTTTTATTTGGTTTTTGGGTTATCTTTTATCCTTTGTTGCAATTTTACTACGTAATAACCTGGGGAGCAAACATACTGTTTATAGAATTATCTATTTATTAAAACGAATAACAATGAAACTCTTGTTTTGGTAGTGTAAACTTAATTGTGTGAAATATAAGAGGGGTAAAAAAGGATGCGCCTCCTATAAAATAAATTGTTATGGCAATAACAGGATTTATTAAAGGAGGAGCATCAATGGAAATTAACGTAAGTGCACCGGAATTAGTGAGCTTAGTCAAGGAACTCCAAAGTTCACCGGAGAGGATATCTGATTATGACCCACCCATGCGGTTAGTTTTCTTTAGATGTTCTTGTTTTAATTCTCCAGCTTTCGTTTCCTGTTTCTATTATTTCGCAGTGATGTGTAACCCTGTCCAATAATGCAGTGGTCATATTGCTATCAAAAAATAGCTGGTGACGGTTTTTTAGGGGGTTTTGAGAAAAATTATGCAATATTATCAATAAGTTAATTGGCGTCCCCAACGGGATTCGAACCCGTGTTACCGACGTGAAAGGCCGATGTCCTAGGCCGAGCTAGACGATGGGGACGTCGTATTACATTATGAGTCGCCTGGGATTCGAACCCAGGACGCCCGCCTTAAAAGGGCGGTGCTCTACCAACTGAGCTAGCGACTCAAGCAGAATAATTTAACACTCCTATATATATTTTGTCAATCTCAAATAAAAAATGTTTAGTTTTAGCAAAATGAAAGTGTTCTCCCAAAAACAGTTTGTTGTATTGAATTCCAACGTAAATTTGACAGAGAACCGTTTTTTCTGTATTATAAAATCGTTTAAGTTGCTAACTTTGTATAATATTAAGGAGGTTTAATATGCTGTTAGAGAAATATAACCTTAAGATGATAGAATTAAGAAACCGGATGGTTAGATCGGCCTGTTATGAAAGAATGGCTGATAATGACGGCTTTGTGACAGATAGAGTATTTAAACTTTACAGTGATTTAGCTAAAGGCGGAGTGGGACTCATCATAAGCGGCAATACGCTGGTGCACCGCACAGGATTTACCGTGGATAAGATTCTTTGTGCTTATGATGATAAATATATAGTTGGACTTTCAGAGATAGCCTCTGTAGTACACAAAGAAGGCGGTAAAATTGCCCTTCAGTTAACACATGGAGGCAGACAGAGTGTTCCGGCACTTCTGGCTAGTAAAGAAAATATTGCCCCATCTGCCGTGTTTGAGCCACTTATGAGGGCAATGCCCAGGGAGATGACAGAGGAGGAGATATGGGAGATTATAGAGGCTTTTGCGCTTGCCGCTAAGAGGGCTCAAAAGGCTGGCTTTGACGGCGTTCAAATTCACGGCGCACACGGATATCTTGTCAGTCAGTTTCTATCAGGATACACAAATCGCCGCGATGACGCATGGGGCGGGGATGAGGAACGCAGATTCACTTTTGTTGGGGAGATGTTAAAAGCCATACGAAAAGAGGTTGGAGACAGCTATCCCGTGTTTATTAAAATGAACTATGATGACTACATGCCCGGTGGCGTAACTCTTCCTGAGGCACTAAGAACAGCCAAACGCCTTCAGGACGCCTCCATAGATGCCATAGAGGTCAGCACCAGCATGTATGAATCGAAAATTAAAACGGCAAGGCCTAAAATACTTGATGCCGCTGATGAGGCATATAATCGTGTTGCAGGCATGGAGTTCAAAAGAGCGGTCTCAGTACCCATAATGCTTGTTGGAGGGGTTCGTTCAAAGTCGGTAGCCGATAATATTTTAAAGGAGGGATATGCCGATCTGATATCATTTGGCAGACCTCTTATCAGACAATCCAACCTTCCGAATCTTTTTCAGCAGGGTACAGAGCGGGCCGCCTGCATCTCCTGTAACGGCTGTATGAATTTCGGAAAGCTGGACTACGTCATGTGTGTGCAATTAAATAAACATCCGTAAGTAATCCTTACCATGTACTTTGTAGGGGCGAATAATTATTCGCCCCTACTTGATATTAGCCTTAAATCATTTAGACTCGGTAGGGTACTTTGCCTTTTCCCATTCGTTCCATCCGCCTTTGAGCGCGTATACTTTAGTGTAACCGAGTTTTAACAATTCTTGTGCCAAACTGGCACTTGTCGCCTCGTTGTGTCATGTACAATAAAGTACCAGAGTTTTGTCCTTTGGATATTTTTGCTCCCATTGCCCAAACAAAGCTGGATTTTCTCTGACTGCATCCTTTATCTTTATTTTGCTGCTATTATATGACCCCTGTACGCGTACATCTATTACAACAACATCGGGGGAGCCTAACTTTGCTTTAA
>JADFYB010000248.1:0-3409 GCA_015233245.1 Nitrospirota bacterium
GTTTAAATGAAACTACATCACCTGTTTTTAAAAATATAGAGGCAACAAGATGAAGGTGAATCATAGCTTTTGTGTAATGAGTGTCCGCAAAAACCTGATTTACCAACAAATCATTTGAATTTTTATTACAAAACTCCTCCACCTTTTTATGCAGTTCAGATAAACTATTGTCATCCGCCTCAGCATGTAAAAGTTCTCTAAAAGAATCTAAATAAGTGTGATAATGCTTATAGAGTTCACCATCCACTAGAGTGCACCGACTACGTCATTAGGAGAAACATCATATTTTCCAATGCCTCTTGTATCGTCTGTGTTTTTCGGCCCTGATGGTATACATTTATGCGAGTCACTTTCAAACGACACAGTTTAACCTGATTCTTTCCTGATTTTTATCCTTCCAAATCTACCTTTGCTTTACTGAAAACACGCCATTACTCAAACAGTGATAATAATTTTTAGCGTACCCACATATCCGTTACTTATAATATGTCACAAAGTATAGTTTTTGTCAAGGTGAATGCCTCAGGGCAAACGCATTAGAAAAAAAAGGGTGTAGGATCAACAAGTTCAATAACTGACAATTGTAACAAACTTGTAACATTTCCTTAATATTACTGTAATTATAAGTGTGTTTTAATACAATCAGAGCGATGGATAAAAGGGATGAACATAAGAAAAACACTTACATAGGAGGCAAATAATGGAACACTACGTGCATCATGTAAGAGGAAGGTTAAGAATAAAACTTCCCGGGCTGATAAACAACCCCTCAGGATACCAAAAGGTACACGATATGGTTAAAGCGGATGGTTCTTTTGAAATATCCAAAGTAAACCCAATAACCGGCAGTGTGGTAATAAGCTATGACTCAGATAGAATAACCCATAAAGAAATCCTTGACAATTTGGCACAAATTGGCCTGCTTGATCCCTCAAAGATAATCAACAACGACCAATACGTTAAAAACGCTATTTCAAAGTTTGGAAACACAATTAATAAGACACTTACCGGAGCGTTTCTGGGCAGCGCCTTAGATGGTACGCCGCTTTCGTTTCTTGCAGCGTTAATTTAGCATTGTTATTTTTTTTAACAATGCTATTTTAGTAAATGTACCTTATCGGTCCTCTCCCACGGGACGTCAAGGTCTGTTCTGCCCATGTGGCCAAATACGGCCAGCTTTCTATAAAATCCGTTTTTGTGTTTAGCTGGAAGATGTCTGAGATTAAACTCCTTTAATATTGCAGCCAGTCTGAAATCAAAATGTTTCTTTACTAAAGATGCAATTTCCGCATCCGGTATGATGCCTGTGCCGTATGTATCCACGTAAAGACTCACAGGTCTGGTAAGCCCTATACAATAACTAAGGTACAGCTCGCACTGCTTAGCGAGCCCTGAGGCTACAACATTTTTTGCCGCATACCGCGCTGCATAGGCTCCGATGCGGTCCATTCTCATAGGGTCTTTTCCGCTTAATGCAGCCCCTCCGCCTCTTGCATAAGCCCCGTATGTATCCATTGAGGTTTTTCTGCCTGTAAGACCGGAGTGCGTAGAAGGCCCCCCTATAATGGATGGTCCGTCGGGATTTATAAAAATAAGGGTGTTAGCGTCAGGCTTTAATGATTCAGCCTCAAAAACTGGTTTTATGATTGCTTCATAAACGTCTGACCTCAACTCATCAATCTCCGGGCCGCTATGTTTATTCTGACTAACCACTACGGTAATACTGTGCACCCTGTAGGGAGCGTTGTCTTTGTACTCGATTCCTACCTGTGTTTTACCATCGGGCGTAAGGTACGGAATGACCTTGTTGATGCGTGCAGATTTTATTTGTCTTGCTAATTTATGTGCAAACACTATAGGGCTTGGCATAAGTTCCGGACCCTCATCGCAGGCATAACCAAACACTGTTACCTGATGTTTTCCCGCAATTTTTTCTATTTCATCATCAGAGAGTGAGTTTTCGTCAAACTCCGTATAACGCTTGTTTGTCTCCTCTTTGAGGCTTGTAACAATGCTGCATGTTTTAGAGTTAAACTCTTTTGTATTATACCCTACCGTGTCTATCATATTCCTTGCAACATTGGTAAAATCCACGCTTGCCTTAGAATCAAACCTCGCCGCTATAAACACTATTGCAGTGGAAACGGCACACTCAGCCACAATGTTTGAATACGGGTCTTGTTGAAGAAACTTATCCACGATTGCATCGCTGATTTGGTCACACAATTTATCGGGATGTCCCTCTGTTACGGATTCAGACGTAAATACGAAATCATTTTTCATTATTTCACCCCTTTTTAGTTTTTTCGTTAAACAAATATGGTACTACTGCGTTACCGGCTATGACCAGAGCGTCAGCAATGCCGATTGGCGTGATTCCCAGTACTTTTCTAAGTGGAGGCACTAAAACGCACAAAATCTGAGCGGCAAACGAGGCTGACATCGCAATGTCGAGGTATTTATTTCTTGAGAGCCGCTCTTTGTCAAAAATACTGATTGTATCAGAGCGGCAACTGAGAGTGTGAAGAAGCTGTCCTGAGGTTAGTGTCATAAAGGCCAAAGTGTTAGCCTTTGGAGAGGCGCCATAGCGCCACAAACCATAACCATAGGCAGCCAGCGCTCCAAGGCTTAACGCAGATGATTCCTTTAAGAGTTTTTTCATATCAGAGTTATTTAAAATATGTTCAGAGGGGTCCCGCGGCTGCTTTGACAGTATATCCGGCTCAGGCGGCTCAAGGGCAAGTGCTAACCCCGGGAAAATATCTGTGGCAAGATTTATCCAAAGCAGTTGCATAGTGTTTAACGGCTGCCCTAATCCCGTAGCAAGTGTGGTAAACATAACTATTATCTCGCTCATATTAGTGGCAAGCAGAAAGTGAATAGATTTCCGTATGTTTCCGTATATAGTCCGTCCCTCTTTGATAGCTGTAACCATAGTGCTAAGGTCATCGTTTTCTAAAATAACGTCAGCCACTTCTCTTGCCAAATCGGTGCCATCTTTGCCCATGGCAATCCCTATATCGGCCGCCTTAAGGGCAGGGCCGTCATTTATTCCATCCCCTGTCATTGCAACAACCCGTCCGCTTTGCTGAAGAGCCTGCACTATCTGGTATTTGTGGGCTGGAGTCACACGGGCAAAAACATCCACGCGTTCGCACAAGTTTTTTAACACATCCGGCTCCAGGTCCTTAAGATGCCGTGAGTCCACGATTTCAAGCTTTCCGTTTCTGCTGATTCCCAATTCCTTGCCTATGGAATATGCCGTCAGACTCTGGTCACCGGTTATCATAATCGTGTCTATGCCCGCATTATGAAAGGTTTTGACTACATCCTTTACGCCATTCCTTATTGGGTCGATCATTCCTATAAGCCCTAGCCAAACCATATTGTAGTTTCTAAACACCGGATC
>JADFYB010000248.1:3419-3787 GCA_015233245.1 Nitrospirota bacterium
ATGCTGTCTGTGTTGTACCAGGCTACGCCCAGAATTCTGAGAGCTTTACCGGCCATGTATTCGTTTTCATTTTCTATAGCCTGCCGTAATTCATCATCTAAGGAGATTATCTGTCCATCTATCATTACCTTACTGCACATGGAAAGCACCTCTATGGGGCTGCCCTTTACGGCAACTGGTATTTTCTCGTCGTCCTCGTAAAGTTTTTTATGGCCGTTCAGCCTGTTTTGTGGCAGCTCGTGCATGGTTGACATACAGTTACGAGCCTCCGAACGATGGCATACCTCAAGCATCGGGAACTCATTCCGTAACGATACGACGTCAATGTCAGCCAGTATGGCGGCTTTAACAAGAGCGCTTTCGGTAGG
>JADFYB010000050.1 GCA_015233245.1 Nitrospirota bacterium
TCCTGCCTGTAAGTATGGTCTATGGCTACATGTTGCTGTGCTATTTGATGGCAGTAGAGGCATTTATTACAGTCTGTTTTTCGGCAGCTTTGCTCAAGGAACCTATCAATAAAGCCTGTCAGATTTTCATTGTTTATGTACACAGGATTAGATAATACAGTAGCTGGAGTACTAAGTAAACGTTTTATTCTAAAAAGCCTCAAGGGGTTAATAATAAAAGGATTAATGAAATACTGCATAGCATTAATATACTTAACAAGGCTGTCTTTTCTGTGAGTTTTATTAATAATAAGATCAGCAAGGTTACCTTGATAGCGTTGTTGAGTGTAGGCTTTAACCCGTGTCAAAAGAGTTTCGGTAGATGAACTGCGGTCAACTATCTTAAAGTTATTATACCCTATGTTTTGGTAGTGTATAAGGTCCTCCGGACGTATCCACGTCGCTCTGATGTAATTAACAGGATTTTTAAGTTTCTCCATCTCACAGCGTATGCCAAGGTAGTCAATATAAAAGTATCCGGAGGAGGCGCCGCCTTTTTGTGAGGCATGGGCAGCCATGTTCATGTGTGTTATGGTGAAAGGACAGCTATACATGCAGCTGTTATTAACAAGTAGTTGAATCGAACACTTTACCGATTCCCGGATCTCTTTTAGCAACTGAAAGTCTCTGTTACATTGAGTATCGTCAAGACAGATGCAATCAGCCCCTTCCCCCTCCCAGCGTCTGGCCTTATGAGGGGTGTTTACACCTGAGAATATTCCCACTCTTACTGTGAAAGCATATTTTTCTTTAATTATTTTCAGAAGCATCGGGTGATTAAGTGTAACTGCCTGAACTCCGCAGTCGGAGAGAAAATCAAGCAACTTATATATACTTTTGCGGCCACTCTTTGTGTACTCGGTGTTTCCCATGCACGAGGTATTTAACAAATAATTAAACTGTAAGTTGTTTTTTATGCATAGCGCCACATAGTTTTTCAACTTTTGTTTTCCTACTGCAGGAAGGACAAAAGACGGTCTGCCCCCGCCTACTATATCATGAGACATTTTGCCATACAATTCATAGACAAGAGAACCCTTAATACCATCAACCAGCGCAGGATCAAAATTACATGCAAGGCTTAACTTCATTTAATAGTATAGCAAATTTAATCTCAGCTAATCGTGTCTTTTTATTGCTGTCTAACCTTTGTTATCATACAGTCTTTGGAGCACAATGAAGGAGGGCTGTTTTGGTTAAAAGAATAACATCCTTGTTAGATACAGTAGGTTTATTAAATTTAATATTATACTTTATTTTAAGTATCTATACAGTGTTTATGTTGTTTTACAATCTTAATACCCGTTATTACTGGTTGGATGAGACAGAAACGGCGGCACTGGCGGTAAATATATTGAAGCATGGCCTGCCTCGTGTTTATGACGGTAAGAACTATATTTCTCTTTATGGTCCGGGCGTTTCTGAGAATAAGTCTAATATTGCTACATGGAGGCCGTGGTTGGATGAATATATTGTGGCTGCCTCTTTTAAGATTATAGGACAAAGCAACAGAGCCGGGCGAATTCCGTTTGTATTGTTTGCAGCGGTTACCGTAGTTTTAACAGCACTTTTTTCATACCGTGTGTTTAAATCGCACGAGGCAGCATTGATGGCAATATTACTTTTAGTAACATCGGAGCTTTTCATTCTTCATGCCAGACAGTGCAGGTACTATTCACTGATTATTTTTGCTGAGGTATGCTTAATATTTGCTGCTTATCTGCTTTTAAAAGGTAAAAAATCAAAAGGGATTGTTGTTTTAACCATCAGCCTTGTCATTCAGTTTTATACCAATTACATAGTTTTGGCAGGCAACATAGTTGCGTTAGGGATGTTTGCTGTCTTTACCGGCAAGAGAAATAAGGGATTGTTTAGTTCTGTTTTAATTAGTTTCACTGTACTTCTGATTACAGCTATGCCATGGCTAATATATGCAAAACCATGGCACCAAGCCGGTTTTGTAGGCGGATGGAACCCTGTTTCAAAACTGAAGTACTATTTTATCGAGATTCATTTTCACATTATTCCACTGGTATTATTTCTGATTCCGCTGGTGTATTACTTTCTTAGGAGGTTTTATACAAATGGTGTGTTTACACAAGCACAACGTGTATCCACTGTTGTAAAAGATATTGTGCTGTTGTCATTACTTATTATATCTGCAAGTCTGCTTTTTGTGCCCTTTGCACCGTGGGTTTATATCAGATATGTTGTACACTTTCTGCCGGTTACAGTGTTTTTAACAGTTTTTATACTGACTACTTATGTACGCTTTGTTTGGCTTAGGGTGCTCCTGGTATGTTTTATGTGTTTTACAAATTATATCTCATATTTTAGCGCTTATCCGGTGAGAGCACTAAAAGGGCAGGCGGTTGCCGTGCATGAGCCTAAAGCCACGATTATTAGTTTAATACACTATGTTACAGCTGATTCCACAGACAGGCTTGAGGATATTGCCGAATACCTCAATAAGGACGGCACGCCCAATGATACTGTGCTGGTGTCCTGCCCGGAGTTTCAACTTGCATATTACACCGGCATGAGGGTTGTTAATGCAAGATTTCTTGAGATGTTTGATTTTGACTCCCTCCCTCAGTGGATACTGCCTGAGTGCGTATCGGAGGATACTACTGTGCCGCTTTATCCACCAGCAAAGTATGCAAGGTATTATCGCCCTGTGAGTGTTGGCTCACACGACAGTCCGGTAGTTGGCAACATGCCAAACCCTGACATATATGATCAATTCAGTGATAAGGGTAAAAGTTATATAACGGTTTATAAGCTGCAGTTGTCAAAACCGGATAGTATCAAGCCTGATATGAGTGTTTTTAAACCTTCAGGGTTTGACGGAGGTGTTAACTCTGTAGCCGTAACTCCGAATGGCAAGTACGTGGTTGCTGCTGGTGGTTGGGATAACATCATAAAGAGCAAGTTCAGCATTAAACTTATAGATATAGAAAGTGGTGCTTTGGTTAGAGAATTCGCTTATAACCCTCAGCCAATTAAATCTTTAAATGTGATGACAGACGGCAGCTCTGTGACAGGAGTACTCGGTAACACAATTATACAGTGGGACATTACAACCGGTAACAAGATAAAATCCTTTATAGGACATAAGGAGAGAATAAACACAATAGCTCTGACTCCGGATGGCAAACACTTATTAAGTTCAGCAAGAAACGATTCACTGAAAGTGTGGGACGTCCACACTTCAAAAGAGATAAGATCATTTAACGCTCTTAAAAATAAAGCTTTAACTATAGCCATAACACCGGATGGCCGTTATGCGGTTTCAGCCGGTACAGATAATTTACTACGTCTGTGGGATATTAAAACTGGAGTAGAAATTAAGACTTTTTCCGGTAACACTGAAGATATAAAAAACATAACGATAAGCAAAAACGGTAAATATATGATAACAAGCGGAGGATGTGACGGAACGATAAAGATGTGGAATATTGTTAATGGAGATGAAATTAAAACTAATTTAGGACAGGCCAACGCAGTGTCCTCTTTTGCGATGACGCCGGATGGTAAAATGGTTGTAGTTGGCTCATGGGATGGTACAGTATCAGTCTGGGATTTGGCTTCAGAGGTTAAAGTGAAGACATTTTCAACGACATTCAAAACGGGTGTAAGAGACAATGAATAAATACGAAATAATCATCTACAGCAACCTGTATTTTTCTGCATAAATCTGATACAATATACTTGTTTAAGTAATAAGCAAGTACTATTTAATGTTTAATTGAGGTGACAGATGCCAGGTAAGAGAAAACCCTATGTCATAACGCGGGGAAAGATAATTTTTGATATTTCCGGTAATTATTGCGACTCTCCGGCTTCACTTTTGAGAAGTGATATTTTTATGGAAATTCTAACGCATTTTATTGAGCGGCTATCCATAAAAGAAACCACTATTTATGGCCGTATAAAGTCAAATGTACCACCGAAAAAACAGGCCAATATGGCCGTGTTTATGGCTGGTCTTTTTAGACTCCTTGTCTCACACACCGCCGCAGAGATTGCTGCACTCAGTAATGTTTACAACAAGATGTTGTCAGAGAAAAACAGCATTCTTGAATTTATCGAAGAACTCTATAACTACTGGAGACGCTTCGAGAGATTCCTGTATATGGAGGCCCCAAAACGCTCCAGATATGCTACATCAAGCATTCACCACTCACAGTTTATAAAGACCAACACGGAGCTAAAAAATCTCGTACTTGACACGTACAGACAAGTAAGGGAAAACCTGATAGGCAAAAACCCGCGTTCATACAGACAGCTTCCTGCAGGAGCCAACATGGGGATGCTTCTTGAGAGGATTCAGTGGGACTGCCCTGAGCTCTACTCTCGTGTCAAAGAAATACCCTTTATCCGTCTCACTATTATGGAATCGCCGCTCATTCTGTATCCTAAGTCAAACACAAGAAAGGGAAGTTTTGAAGAGATTAAAAACCTGACAGAGGATATGATTCTGCTTGTCAATGAGCAGTGGTTTTGCTATCCAGCAAAAGTCGGTCCCCTTACGGCTTTCATATACTTTCATCAGGATTTTATCTCCCAGGCGCTGTCGCTTTGTAACCTGTTTGAACTATCCGACTACGAGGATATAGAAAATAAACGCCCTGATATGATACTGTTTTATGGCTTAAAGACCGTTGACATCGCTGCAACTACCGCCTTCTATGAGGACAATCAAAACAAGATGTTTGTAGGATTGGTACAACACTCAGAAGATATAGATTATTTTGGGTATTTTAAGAAGCTACCGCTGACTCTCCATAATATGACAATGCTTAAGCGTAACCGGTTGCCGGTCCACGGTGCTATGGTGTACTTGACTCTCAAGGACGGCTCAAGCGCAGGTATTGTAATAGTTGGCGATAGCGGTGCAGGAAAGTCGGAAACCCTTGAGGCCCTTCGCACACTTGCCGAGGATTACATCAGGGATATCACCATTGTTTTTGATGATATGGGTTCCCTTGCCCTTAATGACAGCGGTGCTCTGATTGGTTACGGTACTGAAATTGGCGCCTTTGTCCGTCTCGATGACCTGCACCCGGGATACGCCTATGAGGAGATAGACAGAAGCATTTTTATGAACCCTGATAAAATAAATGCCCGCCTCATTATTCCTGTTACCACTTACAATTACATCACAAAGGGTTTTGGCATAGACATAGTGCTATATGCCAATAACTATGAACAGGTTGACGAGAAGATTATAGAGTTATTCTCTGATGCCAACGCTGCACTGGATGTATTTAGAAGCGGTGCACGATTTGCTAAGGGTACGACGGATGAAAAAGGAGTCGTAAACACTTACTTTGCTAACCCCTTTGGAGCTCCGCAAAGACGGGATACACACGAGGAGCTGGCGGAGTTTTATTTTAATAAAATGTTTGCAACAGGTGTTACGGTTGGACAGATAAGAACCAGACTTGCCATTAAAGGATACGCTCAGGAGGGGCCAAAAGAAGCAGCACTGGAGCTGCTTAAGTTTATCAAAAAACCGGAATAAATACTGAATTTTTGTATTAAAAGGAGACTATAATGTTAAGAGGTATGGGAATAGTTGTATATGCTTTTTTGATAATGGGTTTACTTGTTACGTCATGTACAAAAAACAAGGAAATAGCATCGGAGGTACCAAAAAATCCTGAGAATTACCTTGTAAGCCAAAGTGCACACCAGTCCACAGAACAGGCTGTAGAGTCGAACCCTCATGGCAAAAATGATTTGAAATCTCAGGGAGAAGGCAGCACTAAGAACAAGGAAAAACACAAAATGGAAATCCTTGTGCCTGAGGATGTTAAGAATACATGGGAGTCGGTAAAAATAATGATAGCCGATAAGAAAACTAATAAGAGTGAAACGGCAGAGATTAAACTTAACACTGAATATAAGATTAACGGCAGTGATATTGTTATAAAGGTTGGGCAGTTTATTCCTGACTTCAGAATGGATTCAATCACGATAACCTCGGTTTCGAATGAACCAAATAATCCGGCTGTGAACGTGGCAATTTCAGAGGGAGGTAAGGAGATCTTCACAGGATGGCTGTATAGCAAATATCCGGACATTCATCCTTTTGAACATACTAAGTATGCTGTTAGACTGGTTGAGGGAGTAAGAAAAAAATAAGGGTGGGGTTGGCAACCCCATGCAGTTACAGACTTATTAAAAGAGGTTAATCACATGGCATATACGATAGCGTTTTCAGGCAAAGGCGGCACAGGAAAAACAACACTTGCAGGGCTGACGGTGCGGTACTTGATGGAAAAAACAGGCAAGCCGATTCTTGCCGTTGATGCTGACAGTAACTATTGTTTAAATCTGGCGCTTGGAGTTGAGTGCCATGCAACCATAGGCGGGATAAGAGAATCATCACTGCAGAGCGTACGTTCAGGCGCGCAGAGGCCTGGCGGCCTGAGCACAGGTGAGCTGTTTGACTACGAGGTACAACGCTCTATAGTTGAAGCGAAGGGGTTTGATCTTCTTGTTATGGGACGGCCCGAGGGACCCGGATGCTACTGCGCTGCCAACAATGTTATAAGAAAATATACCGATAAATTATCCCAGGACTACGCCTTCGTTGTTATTGATGCCGAGGCCGGTATGGAACACCTCAGCCGCAGAACCGAGAATAACGTTGACATAATGTTTACTATAACCGATGCCACCGTAAAGGCACTTGAGACGGCAAAGAGAATCAGTGCGCTTATGGATGAGCTTGGGCTAAAAATATCGGAAAGGCACGTGATAATAAACAGGGTCAAGGGAACAGATGGTAACGAGTTAAAAAAAGAGGCTGAGTTAAGAGGACTCTCAGTGTGTGGATTTTTGCCAGAGGACGACAGTATTTCTGCTATTGATCTATCAGGCCGTCCAGTATTTGATATTTCCTCTGGTGCAGAAATAATTGCCTCATTTTACTCAATTTTGGACAATAAGCTAAAGTATTAGTTTAAGTTCTCTCACAACATGTCAAACGACAGTATAAGGGTTTTGGTTTCCTGGCATGCAGCCACAGAAAGTCTGTATAGGAACCTGCTGGCAGAGCTTGTCTCAAAGGGCATTGAAATAAAGGCAATTGTCCCGACATGGTGGGATGAGGGAAGTAAAAAAACTGTTTTTGAAAAACAACAGTATGATAATTATAAAATAGTATCAACTCCTACAGTTTTCACAAACCATATAAGAGCATTTTTTTATCCTGATGTCCTGAAAATTTACAAAGAAATTGCAGACTTCAAACCTCACATCATCCACATCATGGAGGAACCATTCTCGTTAGCTGCATATGAGTTTATAACAATGTCAAAACTATTAAAACCAAGGCCGAAAACCATTTTGTATTCGTATGAAAACATAGATTTCCAACAAAAGTTCCCCTATTCGTTCTTTCAGTCATATAACTTAAAAAACTCTGACGCAATGACAGTTATCCCGCTTGAAAGTGTGTCAATATGGAAAAACAGGGGTTTTAGAAAGGCAATTTATACGATTCCCCCAGGGGTTGATACAACACTGTACGAGGAAAGTGTGGGAATAAAGAGGCAGGATATAATCCATAAAGCTAAAAACGCTTTTAAAATAGGATATGCAGGACGCATTACTCCGGAAAAGGGGATTGAGACCGTTGTCATGGCAGTTGCAATTTTGAAAGACAGGGGCAGAGATTGTGTTTTTTTTATTGCTGGTGGCGGAACTCATAAGGGTGAGTTGCAAAAAGTAATATCAGATGCAGGCATTAAAGATTTAGTTTATTTCCTTGATGTCATAAGCCAAAATGAAATGCCATCATTTTACAATTCCCTTGACGTCCTTGTCTTGCCATCTTTGACAACTAACAGATGGAAAGAGCAGTTTGGACGCGTACTTATAGAGGCTATGGCCTCAAAGACACCGGTTATAGGCTCATCTTCGGGTGAAATTCCCACCGTGATAGGAAACGCAGGACTTATCTTTAGAGAAAATGATGCTCTTCATCTGGCTGATTCAATACAAAAGCTCATGGATAACAAAGAGCTCAGTGCTGAGTTTTCCAATACAGGCTATCAAAAAGTACATGAAAACTACACATGGTCTAAGGTTGCCGAAAATTACATCAAAGTATATAAAGAACTCTTGTCCATCTAACGAGTTATGGCTTAACTCAGTGCCACTATTTGCAAAGTCCTTTGGATTCACTCAGTAAACTATCCACAGCACAAAGGATTCCGGTTACAGACTCCGACACTGCTGAAGCCTCTGATGCACTTTCCTTAGACAAATCAGAGATTTCACTGACAAATTTTGAGACACTCTTTACCGAGTCATTTTGTTTCTCGATTAGTTCGTTTATAATGGATATTCCTCTGTGAAAATGCTCTACAGTTGTGTTTATATCTTTCATACGGATTAAAACGTTTTTAACAAGGTCAGTGCCTTCGATTATTTTTTTTATGTTTTTTCCAAACTGTTCCTGAGCACTTTGCATATCCATAACGACAGTTGCAACAGTTTTACTAATATCTTTTCCAGACTGGGCTGATTCCTCGGCAAGAATTCTTACTCTGTCTGCAACCACGGCAAATCCTCCGCCGGCAGCCCCGGCCTTAGCAGCCTCTATCGTGGCATTCAAAGAAAGCAGATTTGTGTCATTGGCTATTTTATCTATTTTGCTTGTAAAATTATTTATAGATGACACCTTGTCATGCAAAGACTCTATGATAGACCTTGAATCCTCTATTAATTTAATCATTGCGGAAAGCTCTGACTCGGCTAAAGAGGAGGATTCCATTGCCGACTGAGCCAGTTTTCCACCATGTGTGGCTTCAGTTGAAAGCACTGCAGTCTGATTGTAGAGTTTATCTGAGCCTTCAACGAGGGTTTCAACCTGAGAGTTCAGGCCATTAAGGTGGCTTGACACCTCCTCACTCTTTAGTGCTATATCTTCAGCAGATACTGTTATGGTTCTGACTTTTTCCAGAAGTGAGGTAGCTACGGAATCTATAGTTCTCATGTTATTAACCACGGTTGTGAGCATTTTGTCAAAATTTAAAATTACACTTTCAAGCAGATCTTTGCTGCTGCCGGAGGCGTTTAGATCCTCACCAAGGTTTTCTTTTGTCTTTTTAGAAAAAGTCGCAATAAAATCTTTCTGGAGTTTCTTAAATATGAAGTAGTTACCAAATCCCACGGAGGCGCCGGCGCCAAAGCACCCAAATATAAAATACTTGAGCATACCATCTTTCCATATTACAAAAAAATTGGCATAAAATGGAAAAACCAGCGCCGCAGCAAAACCCACCATCAGATAAATCATCAGTATTTTTCTCATTGTTTTCATATTCTTCTCCCAAGTTTTCTAAAAACAATATAAACCTACCGCAAAAGCGTTGCAACCAATATTATATATAAAACAACAGAGTTTAATAAATCGAATTAATCTATTTTCAAACAAATAAAAGAGCTCCTGCGAACAGGAGCTCGGGTCCCCAACTCTGTTACAAGCCGGGATGTCCTGGGAGATTAACCCTTTATTATGGGAAACTCCAGGCACTGATATGTTATACTTTCCTATACTAATATGTTTCTATAGTTATGTCAAGTAAATAATAAAAATTATTTGGAGGAATGAGATGGGTTATACTCTTGGGTTGGACTTAGGAACAAATTCGATTGGTTGGGCTTGTGTCAATACTGATTCTAAGAAAATTATTGATGCAGGCGTTCGTATTTTTCAGGAGGGCGTGGACAGAACTACAAGCGGCAGTGAAATATCAAAAAATGCCACCCGCCGTTTGAAAAGGCAGCTTAGACGGCAGTATGGAAGAAAATGCCAAAGAAGAGACAGACTTACAGAGAAACTAAAAGAGTATCAAATGTTCCCGGATGACAGTATTCTCATGTTTTACGCTATGAATCCGTATGAACTCAGATCAAAAGGGCTTGACTCTCAACTTTCTAAATTAGAGTTTGGCAGGGTGTTGTTGCATTTAAGCAAAAGAAGAGGGTTTAAAAGCAGCAGAAAGTCCCAAAGTGAGGATGTTAAAAAGGACACTGCGTTTAAAGAAGAGCTTAAGAGACTCCCTGAAGAGATAAAGGCAAACAACTGCCGAACCCTTGGCGAATACCTATATTCATTACAGGTAAAGGGCGAAAAGATCAGATGCCGGCACACTGAGCGTAAACTGTACGAACAGGAGTTTGAACTCCTTTGGGAAAAACAAAGCTCATATTATCCTGAGCTTACAACAGATATAAAAGAGGATCTTAGAGACCATGACATATTCTTCCAGCGTCCGTTGAAATCCGTTGCAAGCTTAATCGGTAAATGTACACTTGAGCCAGAAAAGAAACGATGCCCGAAAAGCGCTTTTGAGTTTCAATTGTTTCGCATTTTAGAGCAGGTTAACCGCCTTAGCTATAAAAACGAAAACCATGATGAAACAAAATTCTACCGGACTCCAGATGAGGAGTTTAACCCTGAGACCAAAGACCTCAGAGATAAACTCATTAACTTACTTAAATCCAAAGAGAAATGTTCTTTCAAAGACGTCAGAAAGCACTTAAAATTAGAGTATGCTGATTTTAACCTTGAAAAAGACGATGACGGCGCCCTTATTGGAGATAAGACCAGCCACAGTTTTAGAAAAATATTTAAAAAGAAGTGGGACACATACTCAGATGTGGAAAAGGAAAAAATCCTTCAGGTCATAAACTTTGCAGACGATAACAAGTGGCTTAGGGCTTATGCAAGCGAAAAGTGGGGGCTGGATGAGAAGGCGGTTAATGTAGTCGCAAAAATTGCTCTTGAAGCCGGTTACGCAAATTATTCGCTAAAGGCTATCAATAAAATATTACCATTTTTACTTGACGGCTTAAATCTTCACGATGCAAAAGTTAGCGCTGACTACAATAACTCTCATGATGAAAAAAGTCAAATTGAAATTATTAAAAACATACGAAACCCGATTGTTTCAAAGACTCTGTACGAAGTACTTGGCTTAGTGCGCAGATTGGAAAAAGCATACGGCGCTCCAGAACTTATAAAAATAGAAATGGCAAGAGAACTGAAAGCCTCAAAAGAACAAAGAGACGAACTCAAAAAGAAAAATTTTGAAAATAAAAGAATTAATGATAAAGCGGCAAAGGTTCTCAGTGCTATAGGTATAACTCCCAACAGTGAGACAATCGTAAAATACAAACTCTGGGAGGAATGTAAAGAACACTGCCCTTACACAGGAATAAATATTCCACTAAATGCTCTCTTTTCTTCAGATTCTCTTTTTGAAATAGAACATATCATCCCATACTCACGCTCTCTGGACGACTCCTTTATGAACCTAACCCTCTGCTATGTTGATGAAAACAGACGTAAAAGAAACAGAACACCCTTTGAGTGCTATAACGGATCGCCGCAATACGATGAGATTTTACAGAGGATAAAGGTTCTGCCTAAAGCCAAGCAGCGCAAATTTATACAAAAAGAGGTTGACGATGACTTCGCCTCTAAGCAGCTAAACGATACCGCTTATATGAGCAGAGCGGCAGTGTCGCTTCTAAGCAAATACAAGGTTCAGGTTACAAAAGGACAGGCTACAGCTAAGATACGTCACCTCTGGGGACTTAACAGTGTTCTGAGTCCATCTCATGAGAAAAACCGTAACGACCACCGCCAACACGCCATTGACGCTATTGTTATTGCTCTTACAGAAATTAAGACTATTCAAAAACTCACACGGTACAGTAAATATGAAAAACTTAAGACACTCGATAGATTGCCAACTCCGTGGGAATTTTTCCGTAACGATGTTGCTGAGGCAATCAACAGACTCGCAGTTTCAATCAGAGTTAATAAAAGACTGAGAGGACAACTCCACGAAGAGACGTTCTACGGCTATACAGGCAGAAGAAACGATAAAAATATGCAGATATTCCGTGTCAGAAAAAATATTGAAGACATCAAGTTAAGTAAAATTGATGAAATAGCCGACCCTAAAATTAGAGAAATTGTTAAATGTGCTTTAGAAGTGGCTGAAAGACAGAAATCTGAAAAAAAAGCTAAAGCATATACAACACAAGGAGATAAACAGGCCGAAGAGAGCAAAATTACCATTGAGTGCTTCCTGCCCACTAAAGACCGCAGAAAAATCTCTATCAAAAAAGTAATAACCTACATACCATCCAGCAATATGATTCAATTACCCGGCCGCCCTGACAATAAAACCTATGTTGCGCCAGGAGCCAACCACCACATCGTCATCTATCGCTATAAAGACAACAAAGGCAACGTCAAACAAGGCGGCGAGGTTTGCAGCTTTTTTGAGGCCGTTAAACGCTACAGACGCGGTGAAAAAGTCATAAATAAAAATCTTGGAGACGGAAAGGAATTTCTATATTCGCTGTCTAAAAATGAAATGTTTATTCTTGATGTTGATGAAAACGAAATCTCCCTTGAGCCACAAAATTATAAAGAACTCTCCAAAAAACTTTACAGGGTTCAGAAAATATCATCAAACACACAAATAACGCTAAGGCGACACTTTGAGGCTACACTAGATGAAGCCACTATCTCAAAAATTCCTAACACTCTGAAAGGCATAAAACTCATAGTTGACAGACTCGGGAGGATAACAAAAGCCTATGATTAAACGAACCGTCAGCATAGATAATCCGTCAAGACTCAACATTGAGCACAAGCAGCTTATTATCACTCAAAATGACGAGGCTGTAGGCAGAGTTCCCATCGAAGACATTGGTCTTCTGATTGTGGAAAACCCAAACGTCAGTTATACCCATTCCTGTTTTATGTCTTTGCTTGAAAACAATGCCGCTATTGTCCTCATTGGGAAAAGCCATTACCCTGCCGGACTTTTTCTGCCTCTTGAAACAAATTCCGTGCAGACTGAGCGTTTCAAATCGCAAATTGAATCAGCAGTCTCTCTTAAAAAACAACTATGGCAGCAAATAGTCCGTAAGAAGATAACTAATCAGGCAAAGCTTCTGGAAAGCAAAAGAGTTGCAACAGCGCCCCTAACAGAGATGGCAAGAAACGTAAAGTCCGGCGATTCCGCTAACCTTGAAGCACATGCTGCCAAGTATTACTGGAAAAATCTCTTTGGTAAAAAGTTTAGACGAGACCGGTTCGGTCTTTACCCAAACAATCTTTTAAACTATGGGTACATTATTCTTAGAGCGGCAACAGCCCGCTCTTTGGTTAGCTCAGGGCTTTTGCCCACTCTGGGCATTCATCACCGCAATAAGTATAACGCATTTTGTTTGGCGGATGACGTCATGGAACCCTACCGTGTTTTTATTGACAGGAAAGTGCATGAGCTATACGCTGCCTCCGATATAAGCGAGCTTGAAACTCAGGAGTTGGATGAGCTGCCGCTAGATAAAATGACTTTGACCAAAGAGATAAAAAAAGAACTACTGGGTATATTAGCTGCTGATGTCGTGTTGGATGACAACACTTTTCCGCTTATGACAGCTCTAAACAGAACTACGGCATCGCTTCAGCGGTGCTTTGCAAAAGAACAGAAAGATATTGAGTATCCGAGTCTGTGATTTTGATTAACTATGTGCGAGTTAAATAAATACAGAATAATGTGGTTAATAGTTCTATTTGATTTGCCGACTGAAACGAAAAAAGAGCGAAAGGCTTACACAAAATTCAGAAACTTTCTTCTTGATGACGGCTTTAACATGATGCAGTACTCAGTGTATTACCGTCACTGCGCAAGCAGAGAAAACGCCGAAGCTCACACAAGGCGCATTAAGGCGGCACTGCCGGAAAAGGGATTTGTCAATGTCGTCACCATTACCGACAAGCAGTTTGGCGATATCCAATTCTTTGTAGGGAGAAAAGAAAAACCACCCCCCAATGCTCCGCATCAACTTGAATTATGTTGATTTATTAGCATATAACAAGTAAGGGAAAGGCGCTGCCTTCCCATTTTAAGGGAGGCGAGCTCCGCCCGTGTTCAAATTAAATGATTAAGGGCCGTCAAGCCTTGTGGCTGCCTGGGCTAATGTTATTAGTTACCGGTGCCACAACCCAAATAATAACACCTACATATATTTTAACAAAAAAAAGAGGATTAGAAAATGAGCGGTGCATTTCTAACAATAAACTTAAAGGATTTATCAAATTTCATAGTCGAGCACAATATTGTTCAAAAACCTCAATTTTTACCGCTTATCAACACCTCCACACTCATATTTTCTCACCATTTTTTACTCATTTACCCTTTCTTTTCAACTACTTGTGTAGTTGGTAAGTATAACATATCAGTGCCTGAAAGCAACCCACAACTTAATTGTTATGGTTATTTGTTGTGCCATTAGTATAACATATCAGTGCCTGAAAGCAACCCACAACTTGGTATCATAGCTTAATGTGCGTGATAGGAGTATAACATATCAGTGCCTGAAAGCAACCCACAACCTCCACAGGCCGCCGTGCAAAACAGACAATAGTATAACATATCAGTGCCTGAAAGCAACCCACAACTATAAATATTTTCACCAGGGCCTCTCTTTAAGTATAACATATCAGTGCCTGAAAGCAACCCACAACTTAACGGTATAGATGGTGATAATGTTTTAAAGTATAACATATCAGTGCCTGAAAGCAACCCACAACTCACCTATTGATAGCCTGTTCGCCATATCAAGTATAACATATCAGTGCCTGAAAGCAACCCACAACTCATAGATTAATAGAATAAATAAGGGGGTTAGTATAACATATCAGTGCCTGAAAGCAACCCACAACTCCAAAACCGGAGAGTCTTCATGTCGAAATAGTATAACATATCAGTGCCTGAAAGCAACCCACAACATCCGAGATATAGTGCCTCTTGGTGTATTGAGTATAACATATCAGTGCCTGAAAGCAACCCACAACCAGAAAACCAATGATAATATTGTGAGAATCAGTATAACATATCAGTGCCTGAAAGCAACCCACAACCATTGACAAGCAGACACCCTCAACTGTCGAAGTATAACAGATCAGTCTCCCAAGTTCTCTACAAAAGATATAAACCTACCGCAAAAGCGTTGCAACCAGTATTATATATAAAACAACCGTCTATTGTCACTCTTTAGAAAGTTCTGAAGTGTTATACTAATTACAAGGTAATGGCAACAGGATTTTTTAAGTTATGTTTCAAAACAACTTAGACATCATATATTTCATCTATGGAGCATCCTATGTAATCATGGGAATTGTGGTTCTTAGGCAGCCAAAAGAAGGAAGCACGTTTAAACTGGCAGGTATTCTTTGGCTTTTGGCAGGATTTGGGTTATTTCATGGAATGAACGAGTGGCTGAATATGTGGGTGTTATTAAAAGGCAGAAACACAACTATTGACTTATTGCAGTGGGGTTGTCTTACTACGTCCTATGCTTTTTTATTTGAGTTTGGCAAAAAAACCATCAGTGTTACCGGACAAGGAGCGCTATCCAGCCGAAAAAAGTTTGTAACATGTCTTCAGTGGTGGGTATTTCTGGGCGCTGGAACCATTGTGTCTTTATTTGGCATACCATCTCATGAACTATTAAAAGCATTCAGAATAACCGCAAGATACACACTGGGATTTACAGGTTATGTTTTAACAGCATATGGTTTCATTTCATATTACATTTACGAAAAGGATATGTTAACCAGAAGCAATGTTCAAATATCTTTTTTATTGTTAGGTGTAGCCTTTCTCCTTTACTCTGTCTTGACTGGTTTGGTTGTCCCTGAAGGAGATTTTTTCCCGGCAAATTGGCTTAATGAATCATCTTTTTCAGACACAACAGGCATTCCTGTCTCTGTTTTTAGAGCCGGAGTTGCTGTAATCGTTACCATAGCCGTAACAGATATATTAAATATTTTTAACTGGGAGGCTAAAAACTCTCTTTCAACGCTTCATACTGCTCTGTTAAGAGCAATCCCCGATAAAATAATACTTCTGTCTTCTGACCTTAAAATTGTGTGGGCAAATACAACAGCGATAGAATCAGTAAGTGACAGACTCGGCAATACAGATATTGGCAAACAGTATTGTTATCATTCATTTTTCGATCGCACCTCTCCATAAGGATACACTATCAATGGCTGAAGCGCAAATGAAAAAAGACGGCATAGCTCTTATTGTTGACCTGCCAGATAATTTGCCCGATATAAGCTCTAACAAACAACAGAGAAATCAAAACGAAAAATCCAACCACTCTGGTAGTTATGATAACAGGCTATCCGGAAATAGAGACAGCCACTGAGGCCGTACGCCTTGGCTCTTTTGATTACATCACTAAACCGGTTAGAAAAGACGCCCTTTTGCAAGTTGTCAATGCTGCTTTATCTCACAAATCTCTTGTTGACGAAAAAGAAAAATACCGTATGCACCTTGAGGCAATATTCAGGAGTGCAAAATTCGGAATTATAACCGTTGATGCCCAAATGCGCCTCGTCCGCTTTAACGGTGCGGCCACTAAGATATGCGGGTTTGTTGATACCACCAAACTGGAAGATGATTTTTACTCAGATGATAGCCAATGCAGTAAAAGATGTCTTTTTACTCTAAGAGAAACAATCGAGACAAAAAAATCTTATGACATTTATCGCCTTGAGTGTAAACATAAACTCAAATCAGGGCAAGTGGTAAATATTACTACATATCCTATGTTAGACGAACAGAAGGGTTTCAACGGCGGAGTTATGATTGTTCAGGATGAAAGTAGCCTTGCTGAACTGGAAAAGCAAATTGGCAAATCCAGTAAATACTACAAGATTATAGGACAAAGCGAAAGAATGCAGCAGATATATTCATTGATAGAGACCCTTTCTAACCTTAAAACAACCGTACTTATAACGGAAGAAAATGGAACCGGTAAGGAATTGATAGCTGAGGCAATACATTTCAGAGGGCAGCGCAGTAATAAACCGCTTGTGAAGGTTAACTGTTCTGCTATATCGGAACATCTTCTGGAGAGCGAACTCTTTGGTCACGTCAAAGGCGCTTTTACTGATGCAATCAGTGACAGCATTGGTAGGTTTCAGAGAGCAGATTGTGGCACTATCTTTCTCGATGAAATTGGAGATATTACAACAGCCACCCAGCTAAAACTAATGAGAGTACTGCAGGAGATGGAATTTGAAAAGGTTGGCAGCTCCACCCCCATAAAGGTTGACGTAAGGGTAATAGCGGCAACTAATCAGTGCCTTAAGGACAAAATCAAACGAGGACAGTTCAGAATGGACCTTTACTACCGGTTACGGGTTGTGGAGATAAACCTTCCACCTCTCAGGGACAGGAAAGAGGACATACCTCTTTTAGTTGAACATTTTATGGCAAAATTCAACAGGGATTTCAAAAAAGAAATACATTCTATATCCACAGACGTAATGAAAGCCTTTATGCATTACTCATGGCCGGGAAATATCAGGGAAATGGAACATGCCATTGAACACGCCTTTGTTTTGTGTAATCAACGAACTATACTTTAGACGATCTCCCCGGGGAATTCACAGACATAGTATCCGACAACGTCAGGCAAGAACACGAGCCTCAAATAATCAGACTGGCTCTGAAAAATACAAAATGGAATAAATCCAAAACTGCCAGACTTTTGGGGATTGACCGTAAAACGCTCTACAATAAGATAAGCCTATACGGCATTAAAAAAGACGATTAAACACCTGTAGAACTGTAGAAATTGTAAGAAATAAAGATTCCACAGTTTAATTCCCCACATTCAATTCCCATATTATATCTCTGATAAGTCTTTCTATGATGTAACGTTTTGTTTTTAAACGGAATTTATTTTATCACCATTATTGGCACGCAACTTGAAATGTACCTTTACAGATATATTTCACAGTCGCTGTGGAATAATTAAAATCATAATATAAAGGAGGAGTCATGTTAAGGAGTTTAGTACATCGTACCATTATCGTTGCGATTTTAGCTTCGACGTTGTTAATTCTGTTTTCACCGAAGGCCTCATGGGCAGTGCCGTCGTACTCACGACGGTATGGTCTTGATTGTACCGTGTGTCACAGCATGTGGGGGGCATTAAACGGTGTAGGTGCTACATTTAAACTGAGCGGCTATCGTGCCCTTTTAGGAAATGATCTCGAACCGTTATCGAAAGATATTGAGACTGGGGGCATCTTTGCAATACCAACAACATTGCCGCTTTCAATTGTTACCGGAGTTGGCTACGATTACCGTACCGAGAAACGCACTGGCGCTGACGGCTCGTCAAACACTCAGACAGGGTCAAGCCTTGCACTGGAGGATGCCAGTATATTCCTTACCACACCTATTGGCCCTCATCTGTCTGTTTTTGCAGAGTTCCCAATGTATGAAACCAGAGCATGGGAATTCACTCCTACAGGGCCTGCCGAGGCCAATGATACCGCAAGGGGAGGTAATATCCGCTTCAGCACAGAGAAGCCAACATTTGAAGTAGCAAAGTTTTTCTGGAATAACCTGTTTGGAGAAGCTGCACCGCGCGACAGCGTAAATCTGCTCTTTGGTATAACCCATCCCCCGCTACCCTACTCTCCTGGTAAGGTAAGATTATCAGTAAACCAATATCCTATCTATGAGAGACGTGCACTTGACCTTCTAAGCCATCAGAAGTTAGACGGCTTATTAACCAGCGAGCAAAACGACTCCCTGTTCAGGGTAAGCGAACCACAAGTGCTTGCCGAGGTTTATGGTATGGTTGTGCCTGGCAAGGCAGTTACAGACGTTGGGAGGAAAGAGACGTTTTGGCTTGAATACCACCTTGGTATAACAAACGCCAGCAACTCCAGCGCCGACAACAACGCTAACAAAGGATTCTATGGACGCTATGTTATGCGCTGGTATGGTCAATCACTGGGAGTATTCGCTCTCTATGCAAATGACACCTATGATGATGATATCCGTAATGGAGCTTCAGTTACAAACGGAGGAATCATGTCGGGGAAATCGTCCAGCAACAGCCATTTCAGGATTGGTCCTGACTTAACAATAAGCGGAGTTCCGTATAAAGTCCCATTATGGCTTGAAAATCAGTATATGTATGTCAATGAAAATAATCCTACAGGAT
>JADFYB010000249.1 GCA_015233245.1 Nitrospirota bacterium
GGAAAACAATAAAGATATAACTCATCGCTCTCTATTGTCTCAACTCTGCACACAATGCCCTGCTCCACTTTAATTGAGAACAAATCAAGGGCCTTTGTCTGATCCGACTGGCTAAATGATAGAAAATAACCGGTCTTAGTCTTGCGGAATTTCTCTGCTATCACAATTTTATCTACAGCACTTAATAAATCTGCCTTTATCTTTGGCATAAGATAAAATTGCTGCACCAATAAAAGCGAAACACCTGCAACCGTTAAAAACACTGTCACCGCTCTGAGTACTCCATGGGTTATAACCCCGCGATTATTTAAAAACATTTGAAACAGAGAAACCCCCTTCCCATAATCTTTGGCTGATATTATCCGTAACACCGCAAGTTTCACTTGTAAGGCCGCTTGTTGGCGCAGGGCAGCATAGATAAACATTTCTGCCTTTAAGGTCATCTTTAACCCATCTGTCGGCAGTGGATTTAGTGCTTGAGAGGATGCATCCGGCAGCATCGGAGTTATCCTTTAAAAGCGTGGCTGTTATACGAATATCCCATGTGTTAGCAGTATTTGGCGTGCAGCTACCGTTACAGGAAACCGTGTAGTAATAATTAGGGGATTCTTGCAATGATTTTAAACCCAGCGTTGAAGCAAGAAGTGTCTCATCACACGTTGTAACAGCACCTCCGGTTCCGGCAAAATAGCTGCCATACTCCATCTTATACCGTTTTTCAGCAGCCATAATAGCTGACATGTATATCTTTGCCTCCTCAAGCCTGCCCCTTATTATCTCTCTTTTATAAGAAATTATTGCTATTGTCATCAGTATCCCTATTATGGCAACAACAACCATAATCTCAATTAGTGTGAATCCTCTCTTATTCATGGATTACTCATTTGTCCAGTACCTTGCCGTCAAAGGGCAAATTGTCGGTTACAGGCTCCTCTTTGGTTGTTTTACCGGAATCTGTATCTTTTTCGTTTGTACCTTTTTCAGTTTTTGGTACGTTATACTTTTCATCTATAACTTTGTGAAGCGCTTTTTCATCCCGTTCTTTAGCGGTTTTTTCAAGCATACGTGCTGCGTCCAACTGGGCTATATCTATAATCCTCGGAGTTATGAAAAACACGGTTTCATATTTAGTGATGGACTTAGTGTTTTTATTAAATAATCCACCTAAGATAGGAATGTCTTTCAGAAACGGCACACCACTATTGCTATCGCTATCATTGGTTTTAAACAGTCCCCCGATTACCACAGTGTTATCTTGCGGCACTATGATCTGTGTGTTAATTTCACTCGTATTGGTGTCTGCAACACCGGTAGTTGTCGTATCGGCAGAACTGTTGTTTTGTGCGTAGATATTTAGGAGTATCTGTTTGCTCGTAATGTTATCCCCTGGGTCAATGACGTGGGGAGTTACTCGAAATGATATTCCGGTTGAGATTACCGTTACTCCGGAGGTGTTTTGTGTATAGACCGTGACATTATGGTCAAGTCCTATTTTAACTGTGGCCTCTCTGTTATCTAATGTAATCAGACGTGGGGCGGCAAGGACTTTCCCCAGGCTTTTAGATGCAACGGCAGACATTATGCTTGAGATAGTTGTCTTTGCATCGTTATATATAAAGCTTAACGAGGGTGAAACAGCCTCAACTGCGGTTGACCCTGATGAGGAGGTTGATGAGGACGATGAACCGGTTGTAACAGTGGCGGTGCCTGTTGATGCCTTCAAAGAAATATTCTTACCTCCGCCAAGCAGGTACTGCCAGTTCATGCCAAGATCGTGCGAAAAATCATCATTTGCCACAAGAATCATTATCTCAAGCTCTACCATAGGAATGGGTCTGTCCAGCTGCTTAAGCAGCTCCTTTACTTTGGCTATCTGGTCATCACGTCCTCTTACCACGACCGAGTTGGTTCTCTTATCAATGGATATTACCGGGGGTTTATCTAAGCCAGTGTTAACGCTGTAAGAGGACTTAAGGGAATCATCAGAGGTTTGCGATGTACTACTGGTTGCTATTTGGGGCAAAAGTCCCTGCTGAAGTGTCTGAAGCGTTTGTGTTTTTTCCTTATCGGCTTTACCTAACCCAAGGATTTCCTTAATAGTCTCATCCACGCCCGGCACCGACACTGACTCGTTGCCATACTTGTATGTGGTTGGCCCAACTGAGGCATAAAGAAGCGGGATAACTTCATACTTTACTTCAGAAGTAAGCATTTCTATAGATTTTTTCAGCAGTTTATTTTTTAACTCCTCTTCAGTGGCCTTATCCAGCTCTTTAACAATCAACAGAGCAGAGTCTATTTCAGCCTGATTACCTTTTAAAAAAAGTGAGTTTGTCTCCTTATTGATTTCAAACCCCGGCGCCCAGGCTTTAAACTTTTGTAAAACCGTTTTTACATTTTGCGGGTTTTCATACTTCATGCGATAAAAAACTATGCTTTGTCTTTCGGTTTTCAGAGTCACCGTAATGTATTTACTCTGTGGGCTATAGGTGTAATCAAGCCCGTATTCATCAAGCAGCATTTTAAAGGTGCCCTCAAGGGTCATGTTTTCAAATTTCTTGTTAACCTCTCCCTTAATGTTTCCCTTAAAAATAATCTCTGTGTTATTTGCTTTTGCGATACTCCTTAAGGTGGTCTTAATATCCTCTCCGTGGACATCGCTGATAAATAGTTCATTTTTCCACTGAAGCTCCTGTGCATAGACGGGTTTATAAAACCAAATCAGAAAAAACGCTGCGAGAAGCGTTGCCGCTAACTTTCTCATCTTAACTTATTATCCTCCCAATGACCGTTAATCAATTTTCTTTACCTTGCGAAACTTTATGATGTAGTCAATTTTGCCGACATCTGTTATCTCCGAAAGATACACTCTGTCAACGCCGATTGAGTCAACTTTTCTTTTACTTTCAGATGGGAAATTATCCCCAACCGTTACCACTCTATCATCAATAGTGGCCTCCTTTTTGCCGCCCGAAAATCCTATTGAAGTGAGTTTATGTATCCACGTTAGGTCTATAACCTGTTTGTACTTAAGCAGTTTCTCAGCCTCAACAGAGCGCAGAAACGGGTTTCTGAACTTTGTGTTATCTGCCGACTGTTTTAGCGCCAGTGCTTGCGCCTCGGGCAGTTCCTGGCCGCCTGAAAGCGGAGTAACGGTAAATGAGATAGCATGCCGAGGCATTGCCCCTGTGCTATCGTACTGGTGAATACCGAGGTTGCTTATATCCATACTTAAGGCTTCAAGCCTGCTTATAAACCTTAAAAAGGAAAAATAGTCGGCAGAAATCTTTAGGTTAAACTGAAGATCTTTACCGCTTTCTGGTTCAACCTGGTTTATCAGAACATTAGAGTTTTTCCCGACATCGTTTAACTTTCTTAAGAAACCCTCAATTGATTTAATGTACGGACGTTTTCCCGAAAGCGGGTTGGATGTTTTTTTCAGATATTCGATGTTTATCTGATTTACCTCTTCGTGCCGTTTTTTTATTGTGCTGCTTAGTTTAGATAGTTCAAGCATATCGCGCTTAAGTGGATAATAAAAAAACAAAGAGCCAGCTATAATCAATATTGTTAACCACATTGGCACGGCAAAAATCTTTTTATAATTTATTGATTCCATATTAAAAACCTCTTTTGATTAAAATTTCTTTTCCAAAATTTCCTCAGCCTGTTTGTTATGTTCCTGAGTTTTCTGAATAGTCTCAGGCAGGGAG
>JADFYB010000250.1 GCA_015233245.1 Nitrospirota bacterium
TGACTCATAATACCAATTCGTTTTCAAAAAGGTAAATTAATAAAAGGAATAAACCACAGATAAATATAAATTAACACAAATTACAGTTGTTTAATTGACAGTTGTAAGCGTTTAGTAATTCTGATTTAGGATTAGACCTACCCCTCTATCCCTGCGCTCTTTGACATCTGTGACTTTACTGAGTATTTACATTTGAGTTAAGATAACATAATGGTTTGTGATGGCAATATTTGGGGCGGTTAATGATAATATTTCACCCTCATGCGAAGGAGCGGTTAACAGAACGAGGAGCTACTGAACGGTTTTATGAAAATAAGCTACGATCCAAGATACAACATTGCATATTTACGTTTGCATGAAGGTGTGGAGCCTGCCGGTGTGGAGACAATAAAGATGAGTGAAGAGATTAACATTGATATGGCACCTGACGGTACAATCTATGGCATAGAACTATTGAATGCCAATGCACAGCTTAATAAAGCTGACAAAGGGAAACTTCTGGTCGTTAATGAGGCAACAGGAGAGGAGTCGGAGTTCGCTATCTTTTAGGAATTTTATCTGCGTTCATCTGCGTCATCTGCGGAAAAAAAGCTTTTAAAAGATCTCTATCCGCAGATTGCGCAGATTTTCGCAGATATGAAGGGCGAATAATCATTCGCCCCTACCCCTCTATCCCTGCGCCCTTTAATGCCTGTGACACTTCATAACTCTTTAACGTCTTATTGATTTCTGTTACATCTTTTAGGCACTGTGCCGATTCCGCAGGTTTGCCAGTCGCTTCGTATAACGCCGCAAGGTTAAAAAGAGCGTTCGCAACACCAAACGTATCGCCAATCTCCTTACTGATTTTTAAACTCTCAAGGAGATACTTAAGCGCGCTGTCATAATCGCCTTTGGCATCATATATCTGGCTGATATTATTTAAAGCAGCCCCTTCCTGTTGCTTGTCGCCTATCTCTCTCGCTATTTTTAAACTCTCAAGCAGATATTTAAGTGCTTCGTCATAATCGCGCTTGGCATCATATATCAGGCTAATATTATTTAAAGTGATCCCTTCCTGTTGTTTATCGCCAATCTCCTTACTGTTTTTTAAACTATCACGCATATACTTAAGCGCTGAGTAATAATCGCCTTTTACTCTATAAATCTCACCGATATTATTTAAAGTAACCCCATCCCCCTTTTTATTATTAATCTGCTTACTGAGTTTTAAGCTATCAAGCAGATACTTAAGAGCGCTGTCATAATCGCCTTTGACATGATATATCTGACCAATATTACTTAAGATAGCCCCTTCTTGTTGTTTATCGCCCTTAGCCTTTGTAATTTTTTCGACCTCTAAAAATATCTTTAGTGCTCCGTCAAGGTCGCAATATAATTGAAGAATTAACCCCAGATAATTTAAAACATGTAAATCTGACTCCAACCCGAGTAATTCATAAACGGCTTTACAATAATGGAAGGCTGCTGAATACAATGAGCTGTCATAATAATAGCGAGACAGTCTTGAGCCGATTTCATTAATCTTTTCTTTTACTCTGGCTTTGTGGTAGTGATAGAATGCCTCCTCATGTTCCGTTAAACCGCCATCAAAATTATTAACAACATCATCGTAATAATCACCAGCGAGTTTATCGGAAAAGTTGACTTTAAGGGAATGGATTCCTGCTTCCGCAGGAATGACAGAAAAGGAAGTGATCCCCTCTTTGTCATTCCCGGGGCTCAGCGACCCCATGCAGAGCGGGAATCCAGTCTTTTTCAGTGTATCCTCATTTGACATTAAGCCGTCATGTTCTTTCAATAAATCGGCGATTATCGGCGTTACGAAATAGTATTTAACTGTCTCTGTATCGTCTGTCTTAACCGTTGAAATCTCAATAAGAGTCAGATTGCCCAGATATGAAAGAGCGCTATCTAAGTCTGTTAGCACTTGTCCCTCAGGCTGCACTTGGACGCCTTAAGTTGAACCGGAATCCTGAAATTGGAAAGCAGATACAAAACCCGCTTTTGACCAGCGTTAACCAGCTTTAGTAATTCTCTAAAAACAAGATTCAGCGCCATCTCAGATTTTATGTCAGTAACAGCTGCAGCTAAAACCGCTTTCATACTTTTTATCGTTTTAAGAGATTCTGTGATTTCTGTTCGCTTATTCTTATAAATCTCGTTAAAGAATTCAAGCGCCCGGAAATTCCCGCCTAAGCTTTCATACAGAAATTTAACCAGATCGACAAATTCGGCCTCTTGCTTATCAAAAATCGTATCTAAATAGAATTTCTTGTTTAGCTCATGATGAATTTCAAACAGTTCCAGATATTGGCACTTTTTCCAGTAATCGTTAAACCCGATGTTGTTTAAGTTGACCTCAATTACATTTGCAAGTCCGGGAATTGAGTATCTGCCGGTTAAAACCAACTGTAAGATTTTCTCACTACACAGATGCTTTATAACCTCGTAAATGTCATTATATTCTGCTTTAAACAAACCTGTTGAAACATCCTGAAATGTTTCAAGGTTGTCAAACACTAAAACGGGGTCATAGTCTGTTGCAAAAACTCTCAATATTGTATCAAGCCGAAGTATCGCCTCTGGAATAGATTTTGATGTTATTGTAATATTCACCATTTTTTCAGAGCCGGTTTTTAACATTGCAGCTTCTATAACTTTTAAAACATCGTCAATCGAGCGCACCTCATGAGTGATAATAACCGGAACGGTCTTAGCAGGATCCTTTGTTATAGCCCGTTGAACCATATATTCGGCCATTGTGCTTTTACCGACTCCTCCCTGACCCTTCAGCATTATAGGTTTCCGATCAAAAAACGGTTCAAATACTTTTGCTTTCTCAGCCCTGCGCCCGACAAACATAAAACCCGCCTTGTGAGCTAACGATATTTGTTTGCCCTCGGTCACATATTGATAGTTTGTCAATTTCAAGGGAACAGGAGCGCTATCCCAGTCCACGAGTTTTTCAATTTTACGTGAGACGTAGAGATTTGGAATCATCCATTGTTGTGTTACATAGCCGCCATTGGCAGCTTGTTGTTGCTCATGAATTTTCAGGCGTTTCATAGCGGTTGAGAAAGCCTCAGGGATAGACAGCCCGTTTGCGAGTTCTGTGTAAAGCTCTGCTGTGAAACGTATTGCATGTCTATCTGACACAGACATTCCCATTGAGATAACAGACGGTGTTTCAATATTTATAAGCTTGTTAGTTACACCGCTTAATATCTTTTCTGAATTGCCCTGAGCGGTCTTACACGATGACAACACAACAAGTGGGATTTTATAATCGGGTTTTGCATTAACCGCCTTTGCAAAATCTAAATCTGTTACAGGTACACGCGTCTCTTGTAAAGTATTATGATCTTCAAGACACAATGTCCCCTGTGAACCCTTAAATGAACCGTGTCCGGAAAAATGCAGAATGTGGTATTTGTTATCTTTGTTTTTAAGTTTTGACTCTAATGCCTCAAGGGAACCGTCATCAGTATAGTCAATTTGCACATGGCCGGTTTTAAGCAGCGGTTCAAATGCTTTTAAAATACTGTACTCCTCATCTTCATATGAGAGACGCTGTTCCAGTTTTAAATCAGTTGGCGAGGAAATCATAATCAGGATTTTTAATGGCGCTGCTACTTGTGGTGTAAAATCAGAATAATTTTTATCAAATATCGGAGTTGGTGTTTTTACTATATGCA
>JADFYB010000251.1 GCA_015233245.1 Nitrospirota bacterium
ACTGTAGTGTTATCAAGAACAATTTTTACAGGAATACGCTGCAGTACTTTAACGTAATGGCCGCTTGCGTTTTCCGGCGGAAAAAGTGAAAACACCGACCCTGAGCCAGCCATTATGCTGTCAACAGTTGCATTAAATGTTTTTCCGGGGTAGGCATCCACAGATACTTCAACCTGCTGTCCGGGGCGTATCTTTGAAACCTGTGTCTCTTTATAATTGGCAACCACCCAGATGTCATCAAGTGCAACTATTGCCATTAAAGGCTGTCCAATCTGAATGCGGTTTCCGGTTTCTACGCTTTTTTTGTTTACATAACCGGAGGCCGGGGCATATACCTTTGTGTAACTCAGGTTATGAGCTGCCTCCTCTGCGAGCGCCTCTTTTTGTTTGATTGAAGAGAGCTGTGAGCTCTGCAGCGCCTCTGTCTGTTTTATGACCGACTGCTGGGTTTTAACTGAAAGCTCCGCCTGCCTGAGCTGCTCCAAAGCGGAGTTTTTAGCCGCAGTGAGAACCGTGTAATTTGTCTGAGCCCTTTCATATTTCTCCTTAGAAATAGCCTCATCTTTGTAAAGGTTTTCCGCTCTTTTTATATCCAGTTGCGCTTGTTTGAGGTTAGCGTCAGACAGGGCCACATTTGCTTTGGCAATAGCGGTTTTTGCACCATGTTCGTAAAGCTGGCCTTTGGCAGCATCGAGCCGTGAGTCTGCCTCGCCTGCCTTTGCTCTTTCAGCAGCAAATGCAGCCTCTGACTCTTTTAACCGCAGCGCATAATCGGTATCATCAAGTTCTACAAGCAACTGCCCCTCTTTGACAAACTGGTTGTCTGTCACATAGATGCCCTTAACCGTACCTGAGACTTTTGCAGACACTGTGTGAATCGTACCCTCGACAAAAGCATCGTCTGTTGAGATATGATGGGCCTTGTACCGCAGGTAAAAAAGGGTGATCAACCCTCCGACTACAACTATAGTTGTTAAGACAGTTAAGGCAATTTTTTTCTTTTTACCACTATCTGAAGTATTATCTGTTGCTTGCTCCATGTTTTGTTTTATCCTTCATCTCTGAGTTTTATTTATAGTGTTTTCTTTTTGAATGCTTCAGCCATATCCGCTCCGCTTAAATACAGAAGTCCTGCAGAGGCGCGTTTCATTTCATATAGAGCGCTAAAATAGTTGGTCTCAGCACTGGCCAGAAGCGTTATAGCGTCTATGACATCTGTGGCAGTTCCCTGTCCCTGTTCATATCGAATCTTGTTAATCCGCAGGTTTTCAGTTGCCTGTTCAATTGAATCTTTTAATACTGCGAGTTTTTCCTCAGCGTTTTTCATATTAAGGTAATACCGCTCTACGTCAAGCCGGATATCTTCTACGAGTTTTTTTCTTTCCTCAGCGAGTTTCTCTGTCATCAGTTTCAACTTTGATACCTCGGCCTTTGTGCCTCCGCCGCTAAAGAGATTAACACTAGCCCCTACCATCACAGACCAGTTATTTTCATACACCTGGTAGTCATTTTGCATATAGCCGTAGCCACCTTGCACATAGAATGTGGGGAAAAATGCGGCAGTTTTACTTTTTTTCTGAAGATCCAATGCGTTAAGCTGGCTGTCCAGAATTTTTATCTCCAGTCTTTGGTTTTCAGCCATTTCCCAAAAATGCTCAACTGACATAGCGGAGAGGGTTGTCTCCTTCTCGTCAACAATGTGTAATTGTGAACCTAATGGCCGCGATAAGATATTGTTTAATTTAGAGACTGAAACTGCTTGCATGTTTTTCAGTGAGAGATGTCGCTGCTTTGCATCGGAGAGTTTCACCTCAGCCTGAAGGAGGTCATTTTTTGTAATCACTCCTTCTTTAAAAAGAGAGCGGGCAACTTTCAGGTGCGATTGAAGCCTTTCAGTCTCAGCTTGTGACACTGTAACAAGTTTTTCAAATTCAAGCGTATCGTAGCAGCCAGCGATAAACTCCAGCGCAACAAGGTTTTTAGTCCTTTCGTATTCATACTTAGAGGCATCAAGAGCCGAGACAGAGGCCTTGTAACGTGAGATATTTGCGCCAAAGTCAAAAATTGTCTGCTTAGCGTTTATCGCGTAAGAGAGAGAATCTCTGTTACCCATCGGTACCTGCATGGAACCAAAGATGGCTGTAGGTGTATGTTGTAAAAACCCCTGCGATATTTCAGCATTAACTGAGGGCAAAAGTGGTGAAGCGGCAATGTCTGTTTCCCGCTCGGAGATATTAACGCTTTGAGACGCTATTTTTACAATCCGGTTTTCGTCTGAGACGGCAATGGCTACCCCTTCAGAAATTGTCATGGTTTCTGTGGCTGAGGGGGCAGACATTTGTGCAAAACAAATCCCATGTGCTAAAAAAAGGAATAACAACACGTGAAAAGCCATCATGGGGATAAAGTGCTTTTCAAAGCTGGTTCTCATCACTCCTTGTATTCTATAAAAACGGTGGTTTTTTGTCAAATGAAGTGGAGATAAGTCAGGGCTTTGTCAAAGGAAATCTCCCCCCTCAGAAAGCACAATGGATAAAGCTAATGGTATAATATATAGATGAGAGATATACACTTTAATCTGTCATACCGGGCAGCAGTTCATTATTCACTGTCAGTTATAATATTGAGTGTTTATAGCGCGCGCGTGTGTCCTTTCTGTGCAGAGGTTGTTATTGGAAAGCGCCTGGTGTTTTTTGCGGTGTCTTTTGGAATAGCATTTCTTATCAGGACTGTCTTACTAAAACAAGGGATTTTAGGTAACAACTATATTTCTCAGATAAAACGCCAGATTGCTCTTGACTATGGACTCTTCATACTTTCTACGCTCAGCATTGCTTTGTACAACTTCTATGCGTATGATTTTCCTGCTGTCAGCGGTTTAAAAGTTCTTGTTGGCGCGTTGACACTCGGTTTTTATGCAGCCATTGATCTTGGGCTTGAAAGGGAAAGAATAATAAATACGGAGATAAGACAAACCGGAAAGGATATAAAGGTCACAGGTGATTTTATGCAGCTTACCTCAAAAATAATCATCGCTGCCACTTTAAATATGTTATTTATGATGGTTGTTGTCTTTTTGATTATTCAAAGGAATTTTAATCTGTTTTCGCACAATGCAGCGACGGTTAATTCTATTTTTACAAAAGAAGTATTGATTGAAACCGCATTCGTTGTTGTAATCATTCTGATTGAAAACATAAATCTTATAATTTCTCACACAAAGAACCTTAAACTGTTTTTTGAAATTGAAAACAATGTACTTGAGGCAGTAGCTAATGGCGATTTAAACCAAAAGGTGGCAGTAAGCACTAATGACGAGTTTGGTGTTATGGCGACATATTCTAACAAAATGATAGAAAAACTAAGGGAACGTACAGAGGAGTTACAAAAGACACGTGATGTTACCATACTGTCTTTGGCAAGCCTTGCTGAGACAAGAGACAGTGATACCGGAAAGCACATCCTGCGCACACAAAGATATATCAGAGCACTTGCAATGTATCTGAAAAATAACCACAGATTTTCCGGATACCTGTCAGATGAAATTATCGAACTTCTGTACAAATCCGCTCCCCTTCATGACATAGGAAAGGTGGGAATACGTGATGCTGTGCTGCTTAAAAACGGGAAACTCACTGATGAGGAATTTGAGGAGATGAAAATGCACACGGTCT
>JADFYB010000051.1 GCA_015233245.1 Nitrospirota bacterium
TTAGTATTGACCAGTCTTTTCGTGAACCAATCGCAAGACGAATAGGATATCTTGTATCACCAGCAACACGGATGTTGGATATCCCCTCTTTTTCTGCAAAATAGGACGCTGTCGCAATATCTAGTATCGCTGCATCTGATATTCTATACGCAACATTTAGTATTGCGTTGAGATCCGTAAGAACTATATCATACTTTATGTTTGGATGATTCTTTAACAGGTATTCGGTGATAGCATAATCCTTCACAACGGAAACTTTTTTCCCATTCAGGTCAGCGAGAGATACATCTTTATTCTCACCTTTACGGACAAGGATTACATTCCTGACTTCTATATAAGGTTTTGTGAATAAAAGATATTGACTCCGTTCCGGTGTTTCTGTTACTGCGTTGACTATTACGACCTTTTTTTGCTTTGCTAAGGATAGAATTTGTGCAAAAGACGAGGCACGAATTGTTTTAAACTGTACCCCAAGTTTTTTTTCTACCAAACGTAAGTATTCATGGGCAAAACCTATTGTATTACCACTTTTGTCATCAAAAAATTCAAATGGCGCATAGAAGGGATCCGGCGCGAAATACAACTCCTCCCGATGCTCTATCAGCCACTGCTGTTCTGCAGTATCGAGAGTAACGACCGCACTATTATTATCCTTTTTATACAGGAATAATAAAAATGCTAATACTATCACTGATAGCGCTGCTATCCATTTAGTAAACATCAAACCTCTCCGGAATACACATAATCAACTAAAGCATAAATTATTGTAACTATTTTTGATTTAAATAACAAATATGTATACAGTATGTATTAAACGGTGCTTAGAAACTGTAAGTAATCGACGGACCTAAAGAAAAAGAACTTCCACCATTAGTAGAGGTGACATATGTTACGGTTATATCATCGGAAATCTCTTTTCCTAACTTATTGTTTATACCGAAAAAAACATACCCATATAGCGGTATTGGCTCATTCTTTATAGCACCAACAGATATTCTCCAGAGTGTCTTTGTGTCGATTTCCCCGCCAATACCTGTTGCAAAATTATATGTATTAGTAGTTCCTGAAGACGAGTTCTCAACAATATCACCTCCATATATCTGTAATGTTAACGTACCAATATATTGCTTTATACTTATTGAGGAAGCAATACGGCTTGTTTCATACGGACTAATGTAAGCGTATTCTAAAGTTATGTTAACAGGCGGAATCATATTTATATTTAACTGAGTTGAGATGATTGGCTTATCTGATGAAGTGCCAGGCGCACCTATATAATTGGGAATTTGATATGTGAACCGTCCTAAGATAGAAAAAGATTTACTGATATCGTATCCCAAACCAATACCAACATTATTACTCAGCCCATTAAGAAATATTGGCGAGTGTGAACGAAAAATGTCATAGTTTCCTGTCGGGTCGTTATTGAATCCAGAAACCGGGCTAGCATTTCCACGTCCAAACGTAGGAAAAATACCAATAAGGCAGTGTGTAGTTGGTGTCAGATCAAGACTGCCTAAAGCCTCCAAAATATGTATTCTATAATCTTGTGACCCTGGAGGTCCCAGATAAGGTTCAACCGGCGCCGATAAGTCAAATTTCCATTCTTTTCCCTTAATATTGAATGAGTTGTCAATGACCCCGTAAGAATCCTGTTTACCATTGTAGTTACCGGTAAACACACTTGACCTTATAGAACCTGTGATGCTGTAAGGTTGTTCAGTAGACGGTAATATCTCTTCTCCATTGGAGTTTGTAAATCCAAAAGTTATTACTATAAACAAGGTTAATATGATCGGTTTATACGTTTTGAATTCATTTTTTTGTTTTGTTTTCATAATTTTCTTTTAATTAGAAACGTTAATTTGACTGTCATCTTTTAATCTATTTAGCCTGATATCAGGCTAAAGTCCATATGACATGTACATTATAATAACCCGAAGTAATCAGGTTACGGTGTTCTATACACTCTTTCCCAAAATACCTTCAATTCATCCACTGAGCCAGCTTTCTTGATAAAACTCTTGAAATCTTCTAATTTATCCACCTGCCTTATGTACTTGGCACGAAGCGTTTCTTCCCTCACAAGTTCATTGAGCCGGTTTAATATCTCTCGTATAAATATTTTAACACCTTTCTTTTGGTAATTGCACAAGATTGATATAATCACCTCTTCAGGTTTCTACGAGTACAAGAATTTTTCGCAATCAACATTGCGCATATCGATTAAATTATAACTATAATTCATAGTTTCAGTAGAGATGCTATTTTTCATCGTTAGCGGTTCGTTGCCTATGTAGAAAACGTATTGTATCGGTTGTATTCCATGAATTACCGTTATATATGTCCAATATTGCAACTACCGATATTCCATTTTAGATTTAGAGTGATTAGTTGCCTGAAATTCAATATGTAAAATGGACTTAGAACCATCCTCAAACTCCACCAGTAAAATAAAATCAGCCTCACGCTCATTCGTTATCTGAAGTTTAGTTTCTATGGCCGTAGATTTAACTATTTTTAACCCTATAACTTCTGTAATTAGGGTATCTACTACATCATTCAGGATTTCCTTTATAACCTTGTCATAGCGTTTAGGCATTTGATGTTATTATAACATTTGGGTAAATTAATACGATAAAATAAATATGTGCCAATTTGTTAATTTACCCACTCGTTCCAGATTGGTTCAAGAATGTACCGTAAACACAATATCCACAAAGGCGTTCGGTGGTTTGAATTTCCTCATATTTTTATCCCCATCCTCGCTGTTTATCTAAAATGAGGTGCCCATAAAGGTGCCCGCGGCAATCCAATACCACCTATCTCTATCCAACTCCAGCCAACTTAAACCCAAATTGGGGTGTTTTTATGTTGAGTTGGAATGCTTGCCTAATCACGTAATTTAATAAATAACCGCACTGGATTTTAGGTTTATGAATTATTACTCTGTGGATGATAAAATTAGTTATGTTTGACAAAAAGTTTTTTTTAGATTAGACTTCCATAGTAATAAATGAGGAGAGTGTATATAGTATGTTTGTAAGAATAGGTGGCACCATAAGAGGGCCTTAGAACATTTGACTAATGTTTTTCAATTTACTTTGACGCATTACAATTACATTATCTATTTGTATGTTGTTTATTTTGTATTTATTGCTATATCCCAAATACTAATAATTCTCAACATATACACTACATAAACCACCAAATGAAAACCAATAATATGTTTTATGTACTATTTTGGCAATCTTACTGCCAATAATTATAAATTATAAATAAATAAAAATTACAGAGTGAGGGATATTACTGATGCAAAGAAATAATCGTAATAAATATTTGAAGATGTTAGTTTCTATCATTTTATTTTTATTAATTTGGGTTATTTCTTCAATAAATCAAAAAACATATGCTACTACATTGAACTTTAATGCAGCTACAACCCAACCCACAACTGTTGGACAAATTTATGGGATTGCTTACGGAAATAGCGTATTTGTCTTAGGTGGCGCCAATGGAATAATTTATCGATCAACTGATTATGGTATCACATGGAGTTTAGCCACAACCCAGCCCCCCGGTGCAAGCGTCACTTTTCAAATGTCCTTTGGGAATAACTACTTTGTAGTAGGTGATAACAACGGCAAAGCTTTTCGTTCATCAGACAATGGCATCACGTGGGTTGTAGCAACAACCCACCCCTCAGCTGTCGGCGCAGGTTCCTTATATGGATCAGCCTATGGGAATAGCGAGTTTATAGTAAGTGCTGCCAATGGCAAAGTTTTTCGTTCAGCAGATAATGGTGACACATGGGCTGCAGCTACGACCCAACCCGCAACCTTAGGTGCAGCGTTATACGCAGCAGCCTACGGAAATAATGTATTTATTGTTAGTGATGGCAATGGCAAAGTTTTTCGTTCCACAGACAATGGCGACACATGGGCTGCAGCGACAATTCATCCCGCAGGAGTTACTAATTTAGTAGGAGCAGCATTTGGTAACAACGTATTTGTTGTAGGAGGAAGCGGTGGCAAAGTTTCTCGTTCCACAGACAATGGTGATACATGGGCTGCAGCTTCAACCCAACCCACTGCCGCCGGTGCAGGGGTGATATACACAGCATCCTACGGCAATGGCATTTTTTTCGTAGGAGATACCAATGGTAAAGTGTTTTATTCAACCGATAACGGTGACACATGGGCTGCAGCGACAACCCAGCCGTCGGTTCAGGATCAATTCGTGGAGCAGCCTACGGCAATAGCCAATACGTTGTAGGAGGTAATAGTAAAGCTTATACCACATATACCACATCTACAACCACCACAACAGCTATCTCAGCAAGTGCACCGGTTATGACATACATGGGGCAATCAATATTTACAGTTTTAGCAGGACTTATTGGTATTTTTGCAATACTGAGAATTAACAGAAAAAAATGAAGCACTTGGCTGCTGGATAACTACCTATTAAAACTTGTATGCTGAAATCCGGTAAAGGTGGATTAAGTATTCCACGTTTTGTCATAATCTACATCGTCATGATGTTTATTTTTTTCAATTTGGCTCAGCTGGAACTCATAGAGAAGTATCTCGATATCAATGGGGTTTACTCAAAATGGGTTGTGGTGTTGCTATCCAATACAATCAAAGTCTTTGGTATTAAATCAAAATATTATCCTGCGGCACATGGCACTGTGATAAACCTTCCAAATATTTCTTTAAACGTAAAATTTGGCTGTAACGGACTTGAAGCAACAATAATGTATGTGTTTGCAATATTAGCGTTTCCGGCAACGTGGTTTCACAAACTTAAGGGAATTTTTATCGGTTTTGTTGTGATACAAATACTGAATATTTTTAGATTATTGGGGATTATTTTTGTAGCTATCCATTATAAGGATTACTTTGACTATTTCCATGTGTATTTTGCCCAAAGTGTCATGATATCAGTATCCCTTGCTCTCTTTATTATCTATATCAGAAGATGTACCCTTTGTGGAGAGGAAAATCCCCAATAAAACTACAAAAGCTGCTGTCATCTTTATTGCCGCTTATTTGGTATTTTTTATCCTATGGTTACAAATAAAGAACTATTACGCAGCGGCTTTGGTTTATTTGTCAGCACCGTTAGCAGCCATAACAAAAGGCGCTTCTTTTGAAACTTTGACTCAAAACGGTGACGCCGTTAAAGTTAAACTGATATTGAAGAAATTCAAAAAAGAGTGTAATCTTACTATCTCCACCTCCCGCTACACCTACAACGCTCCGTTAAGTTTAGCGATTGCGGCAGTATTTATCCCGTGGATTTCTAAAAAGAAGCAAGCAATACTCTCTGCAATGACAATACTCCTAAGTGTTCATATTTTTTATCTGTATAGTCTTGAAACACTTGCCTTGACACGTGTCATTTATGATAAAAACCTGCGTGATGTCGGTTTTTTGGAAATGAACATACATGTGGTAATATATCACTTCACAGATTACTTATTGCTGCGGTTTGAGCCTTTTTTAATGGGGTTTATTTTGTATTTTAGGTTTGTGAGAAAAAGTTAGGCGCTAAGAGAGCGCCCCTGTTCTTTCATATACCTCTTTAGCAATAGAGGTTATGTAATTTATGGCGGTAACTGGATTAATACCGATAGCGGTTTCATCTGAAAGGATAAAGCCGTCAACACCGCTTTCAACAGCAACAACCACATCGGTCAGCTCTGCGCGAAACGGCACCTCTCTGCTTACAAGCGAATACATGACCTCACCTGCCAGCAAAACCGGCTTTCCAGCGCTCTTTGCCGCAGTCGTTATATCTCTGACAACAAAAGGAAGCGCCGCATGAGGCACTTCTACCCCAAGATCGCCCCTTGCTATACAAATTGCATCAGAGTGCCGGCAAATTTCTGTGATATTTTTAACTGCATACACTGTTTCCACCTTTGATACAATTGGAACATCTAAACCCACAGCTTTTGCAGCTTCTCTGAGAGCCATTATATCCTCTTTTGTTTCAACATAAGAAAAATACAGCATATCAATGCCGGAGGCTGCAATTTCCGACAAATCAGCCCTGTCTTTATCGGTTAGAGGAGGCAGACCTAAGGCAATTCCCGGCAGGTTTACGCCGGCACGGCTTGTCAGCCTCCCGCCCTTTATGGCCGTACAAATTATCTCATTGTCTGTTATTTCTGAAACTGTAAGAGTGATAGCTCCGTCATCAAGTAAAATCCGGCTCCCTGCAGTTATAAATTGTGCCAACTGAGGATAATAGACACACACACCTGAGCTGCCGCCCATAAATTCGCCGGCTGAGGGAATAAGTTTTAAACGGTCTCCGGCACTGAGCATTATCGGAGCCTCAATGGGGCCAATTCTGAGTTTTCTGCCTTTGATGTCAGCACCGGTTTTAACAGAAGATGAGACACCCCTTATACTGTTAACCAACCCCGCCATCTCGCCTTTCTCTACATAAGACATGTTCAGGCGAAAAACAGTAACTCCGGCATTTATTAGGTCTCTGAGCGTGTCTTTATCTTTACTAACCGGCCCTATGGTAGCATGGATTTGCAAGGTGCTGTTTTTAACTAACATCCGGCGGGCGCTTTGGCTTAGGAGCAGGGAAAATCAACCGTACTGCCCTTTCAAGGAACAAATAGTCAACTGCCCAGTTAATCAGCACCATTACGCGGTTTCTGAAACCAATAAGATTCATCAGATGAATGACAAGCCACAGTATCCACGCAATAAAACCGGTAAAGGTCTTTTTGCCGATAAGGGCAACTGCTGAATTGCGTCCAATTGTCACCATGGCCCCTCTGTCTTTATAAGTAAACGGCTGCAGAGGCTTATCAGCAATTGAGGCAAGAATATTTTTAGCGGTTAAAAACCCCTGCTGTAGTGCTACCGGGGCTGTCATAGGAAGCTGCCTTCGTCCCTCATCAATTGAGGATACATCCCCAATGGCATACACATCAGGGTATGCCTCAAGGGCAAGTGTGGGCAGCACCCGTACCAGATTGTTGCGAGTCACGGGAAGTCCCCACTTTTCTGTAATCGGGTCGGCACACACTCCCGCAGTCCAAACCACAGTTTCTGTCGGAATCACCCCTTTGTCTTTCAGGTGCACGGTCTGACCGGTCACATGGGAGACAAAGGTCTGAAGCATTATCTCAACCCCCATACGGCTGAGTTTGTTTTGTGCATAGTCTCTGAGGTTTTTAGGGAAAGTCAGCAGAAGACTATTTGCTGCCTCAATTAAGATTATGTGGACATAGTTAAAGTCTATAGCAGGGTAGTCTTTTTTAAACGGCCCGTGAATCAGTTCGGCAAGTGCGCCGGAAAATTCCACTCCCGTAGGCCCCCCTCCCACTATCGTAAAGGTAAGCAGACTTTGCTTATGTGTCTCAGATATTTTCCTTGACGCAAGCTCAAAACAATTCAGGATGTGGTTTCTTAACTCAACCCCCTGATGAAGATTTTTAAGTTGAAACGTATGCTGAGCTGCCCCAGGAGTTTCAAAAAACTGAGTCACCGTACCGGTTGCCAGCACCAGATAGTCATAATGAATGGCGTAGCCGGAGCTTTTTACTATTTTATTTGTAAAATCTATTTTTTCAATATCAGCCATAATAAACTTTACATTAGAATATTTCCTTAATGTACTCCTTATAGGATAGACAATGTCCTCAGGTTCAAGTTCTGCTGCGGCTACCTGATAAAGAAGAGGAAAAAACGTGTGATAGTTATTTCTGTCAACAAGCAGAACATCGACATTTTTCTTGTTAGCGAGGGATTTTGCCGCCCAAAGCCCGCCAAAACCTGCCCCCACTATAACAACACGCTTGCGCCCTTGCTGTTTATCCGCCCCTGCCCACGCTCCCTGATATATATCCGCTGCTCTGTCCATAGCGCTGTTCTATCCATAATATATAAAACCTGACGATTATATCAAGATGACGTTTTAATTATTTAAAAATTATGTTACAATGTTGGAATGTGAGTGTTGATAATATCACAAGAGGCAGGAACAGATGAGAAGAATAGCGGTAAAGGAAACATATAAAGATGGGCAGGTGATTTTCAAAGAATCCAGTTACGGCGAAGGTACTTATGTGATTCTTAGCGGAAAAGTGCATATAGTAAAAAAAATCAATAATGTTGATATAGTTATAGCTACCTTAGAAAAAGGAGATTATTTCGGCGAAATGAGTTATCTTGATAGACAACCACGTTCAGCCTCGGCTGTAGCTGTGGGAGAGGTGCAGTGCGGTTTGCTTGATAAGAATTTTCTTGAAGATGAAATCAATAAAACCTCAGAAGAATTCAGATTAATATTAAACACTTTGGTTGAAAGGCTAAGGCAGACCACATCGCAGCTTGTGTCGCTTACGGCAGAAAATCATATTTTAAAAAAATAGAGACAATATCCTGTAGCCACAGCTAAACTTGCTGTTGCTGAGAAAGTTAGTGCCATGTATAAAGAAAACGGTGCTTTTTGATTTAAAAGGCTTATGAGAGGATATAGTAATTATAGATGCGCTGTGGATATTTTGAGTTAAGACATGTTTGAAGGAATAAGAATAAAGAAGATTCTGGTCAGGCTTGAGGATGCAAAGACTGAGGACGAGCAGAATAAGGCGATAGATGATTTAATATCATTTGGGAGCGCTGCCTTTATTCGTGTTGTTGACATATTCAGGAGCAGGCGTATCAACTATGAGCGGTTTCACTACATAACACAAAGAATTTGCGACGAAAGCTGCCTTTATGAAGTGTTACCATTAATAGGTGACAGACAGAGCGATGTCAGAATGGTAGCGAAGGAATTAATTCTGAAAAGGTGGAAAGAGCAGTCAGTTCCTTTTCTTATCGAATACCTTAAGTCTCCTGATATGACTATGCGAGCTAATGCCACCGAATTGCTGGGTGTAATAAAAAGCCAGCAAGCTGTGCCTAAGCTCATTACTATTTTTAACGAGTGTGATTCTGAAATAAAGAGAAGTATAATCAAAATATTGTCTGAAACCGGAGGCCCTGCGTCGTCAAAGGTCATAATGGGGGCTCTTAACGACAGTGTACTTTCGGTCAGGGTGGCTGCGGTAAAAGCACTGGGCGCTATGAAAGACCATGATGCTGTAAAGCTCTTAACAGAGAAACTCTCCGAGGAGGACGCTCAAATCAGACGTGCCACTTTGGAGGCCCTTGGCTCTATAGGGGACAAACGAGCGGCACTCCCCATGCTGTTAATGCTCAGAGACACCGATATGATAATCAGGCAAAAAGCCGTTGAGTACATCCTCCAGGTGGCAGACTCTGAGGTCATACCGGATGTTATAGCGTTAATGAGAGACAGGGATGTTAATGTAAGACGTTGTGCTGTGGATGTTTTAAACGGCCTCAAAGACCCAAGGACATCAGAGGTGCTGCTTAAAGCCATGAAAGACTCCGACTGGTGGGTTAGGCAGATTGCCACAGATGCGCTGTCTGAACTTAAGGGAGAAAATATAGTCAGGTTTTTTATTACCATGCTTAAGGATTCAACTGATGAGAGTATGCGGCGGCTGGCTGCAGAGTTTTTTTCAAAGGTGCCTGATGAGTCGGCTCTTGAGCCTTTAATTCATGCCCTTGATGACACCGACTGGTGGGTCAGAGAGAAAGCTGTGACAGCCCTCGGCGTGTTAAAAAATAAGCGGGCTGTGGAGCCTCTTTCTAAATTAATGGAAGATGAGGAAATAAAGGGAGTTATACCGGATGCGCTTTTTAAAATTGGAGGCGCTGAGGTTATCCCGCCTTTACTTGCTTTAATGAATGACAGGCAGAAACGTGTGCGCATCGAGGCCCTTAAAGCGCTTGGGAAACTTAAGAACCCTGACTCAGTACCTCAAATCAAAGAGCTTCTCAATGACGATGATGATGATATTAAGATTGAGGCTGTTGACACCTTAAAAAAAATTACAGGTAAATTATTCAGAATCGGCGAGGGTAAGTCACAGGAGACAGGAGCCATTGGAACTAAAACCGTTGTGGGTCACCTGCTTCCTGAGGGCTCCATTCAAACCGAGGCTATCCTTGTCGTTGACCTATGTGATTCAACCGGTATCGCCAACAGATATGGCGACCAATTCGCTCTTAACCTTACAAAAACACTCACAGAAACTGCAAAGCCCATTTCCAGACGAGAACAGGCTCAATTTTCAAAAAGCACCGGAGACGGCTTTCTTATAACGTTTCCCAAAATCAGAAACGCTGTTAACTTTGCTTTGGATCTGCTCAGAGAAATAGCTAAGTATAATGAGGCCACTGAGGACACAGCACACATAGACCTGCGTTTTGCTATTAACTTTGGTGAGACGAGAACTGATGCTAAAGGGGACAGACTTGGGGTTGCCACCAATATGACTTTTCGCGTAGAGGGTGTAAAACCTGCTGATTTAAAACCATTAGAGGGTGGAATGAAACCTGAAGACATGCCCCTTGTAAACAGAATATTTGTAACTGAGCACGTAGTTGGCGAGGCAGCTAAAATGCAAGGAATAAAAGTTCAGCCGGTCGGATTTTTTGAACTAAAAGGAATTGCCGGCCTTCATAAAGTGTTTGAACTTAAATGCACGGGTTAATGCGGCAGGCGGATTAGAAACAAAGTGCGCTGCCATAAAAATTTTATGCGGTTATGTAATTAAAAAAAAATATTTGGAATACTACTTTTTTTTTTATATTGTTTTGATTATAATAGCGTGAGTTAAAAAAATATATGCCAGAGAGGTTATAAAGATGGCTGGTAAACTAGTTTATTTTTTGTTATTGGTAGTAGTGATGGTTGCAATGCCTGTTTATTCAGAAGCTCAGGATAACACGACAACAATGGACAATTTAACGGAAAATGATATTCCCAAATTTGTAACAACAAAGCCACAGTTTACAGAGGGAATTTTTCCGTGTTCTAATTGTCATGCCTCTATGACACCCAACCGCCAAAGACGCGAGCTTTCCTTTCACACGGAAATCCAGTTAAATCACGCAAAAAGGCAGCGTTGGTGCCTGGACTGCCACGACGCAGATAATCGTAACGTGCTGAAACTGGCTAATGGCGACCATGTAACGTTTGAAGAATCCTATAATCTTTGCGGGCAATGCCACGGGAACATTTTCAGGGATTGGAAAACAGGGATTCATGGTAAAAGGATAGGATATTGGAACGGAGATAAGACCTATTATCTGTGCGTGAACTGCCATAATCCGCACTCGCCTCATTTTAAACCCTTAAAGCCGCTTCCTATGCCTGCTCATCCGCAAGATGTTACAAAAGTTAAAAGCACTACATCAATTGAAGTTGACGGCAGGAAACTCTACATACCTGTGTATGAAAAGTGAAGGACGGAGAAACTTATGAATAGAAGAAATTTTCTAAAAACAGCAGCATTGGGAGTAGGCGGCATACTGCTTCCGGCAAAAGACAGCCCGGCATCTGTATGGGATGCTTTTTTTCAGAAGTACTACAGGGAAATGAACGATAAAGAGAAAAAAGACGTTGTAGCAAGACTTGAGAAGGAGTATGAAGAAAAATATAAAAAGCACATAAAAGTTAAAACCAACGCGCCACTGCCAAAGGTGCTTTACGGCTACGGTCTTGATTTATCCCGTTGTGTTGGCTGCAGACGGTGCGTTTATGCTTGTGTTACCGAAAATAACCAGTCGCGCAATCCTCAAATTCAATATATAACAGTGTTACAGTTTGAACAGGGTGAGAAATGGGTCAGCGATCTCGAGGAATCCAATAAGTACTATAACCCGGAGACAGTGCCTGCTCCGGAGCACTTTTATATGCCTGTTCAGTGCCAGCAATGTGAGAAGCCACCTTGTGTGAAGGTATGCCCTACGCAGGCCACGTGGAAAGAGCCGGACGGAATAGTGGTGGTTGACTATAACTGGTGCATAGGGTGCCGCTACTGTATGGCGGCGTGTCCGTATAACGCCCGCAAATTTAATTGGGGAGAGCCGACTATACCAGTAGATGAGATAAACACAGAGACTCATTATCTTGGAAACAGGCCGCGCATTAAGGGCTCTGTTGAGAAGTGCACTTTCTGTATACAAAGAGTTCGGGAAAACCCCGGACGGTACCCTGCGTGCGTTGAGGTCTGTCCGGTTGGAGCACGGAAATTTGGCAATCTGCTTGACCCGGAAAGTGAAATTCGAGTTTTAATAGAAACTAAGCGTGTGTTTCGACTTAAAGAGGAGCTTAATACGCAGCCTAAGTTTTACTATTTCTTTAGTTTATAGAGGAGAATGAATATGACATTGCTGCAATTTATCAGAGATTTATTCAAAGAAATTACCAAAGGAAACAAAGCATATTTTGTTTGGCTAGGCTTACTAAGCATAGTGATGTTAAATGCACTGGTTTCCTATATCATGCAGCTTAATAATGGTTTGATAGTTACTCACATGAGAGATCAGGTCTCATGGGGCTTTTACATATCAAACTTCACATTTTTAGTCGGTGTGGCTGCCGCTGCTGTAATACTGGTAATACCCTCGTATATTTATCATTTTAAACCAATCAAAGAGATAGTGCTTTTTGGTGAGATGATGGCTGTAACGGCAGTGCTGATGTGTTTAATGTTTATCACCGCGGATCTGGGTAAACCTCTGGTTGCATGGCATTTATTTATAACTCCGAACTTTCCGCGTTCAATACTCATGTGGGACGTAATAGTGTTAAACGGCTACCTCATATTGAACACATTAGCCGTCTTTTATGTTCTCTTTAGTGCGGCACACGGACGCGAATATAAAATGGTCATTATGTGGCCCTTGGTGTTAATATCAATACCTTGGGCGTTTAGTATTCACACGGTGACAGCTTTCTTATATAACGGTTTATCGTCAAGACCATTTTGGAACGCCTCAATAACCGCTCCACGATTTATCGCATCAGCAATGTGTTCGGGACCTGCGCTTATGATACTTGTGTTTCAGATAGCCAGAAAAGTCTCAGACATTGTGGTTAACGATAAGGCGATTTTTAAAATAGCCGAGTTAATAGCGTATGCTATGGGCATCAACCTTTTTTTGTATGCCTCTGAGATATTCAAAGAGTTTTACTCACAAAGCATCCATCTTGCACCTATGGAGTATCTGTTTTTTGGACTAAAAGGCCACACACTTTTAGTGCCGTTTACATGGGTCGCAATGGTGTTTAACCTTACAGGTTTTGTGATTTTTATGTCGCCAAAGCTTAGAAATCGTTTCTTGTTTTTAAACATAGCTTGTGTGCTTGTTTTTATAGGGGTTTATATTGAAAAGGGTATGGGGTTTGTAATACCAGGATTTGTCCCTGATACGTTAGGAGAGATATATGACTATTTACCATCATACATTGAGTTAAGCTTAAGTGCTGGTATCTGGGCATTTGGCGCATTTTTCTATACACTTTTGCTTAAAATAGCGATACCAATATATAAAGGGGAGCTGAGTTTTCTTTCCCACAACATGAGACATAGCCTCAGAGACTTACACAAGCCAGCAGTTCATTGACAGATAAAAAAAAATCCGGCCTGTTCAGGCACCTTTTCTTTGCCAGTCAGGTCGGATTAAATATTGTAGTTGCAACAGCAGTTGGATATGCAATAGGGCGAGGGCTTGATTACTTATTCAGCACGACTCCGTGGTTAACTATTATTTTTTTAATTTTTGGTATAATTTCTGGCTTTTTTGAAACGTTTCGTCTGGTTCAAAAAGCGATAAAGGAAGATGATTAAGACCGTTACACTCTGCACCATCATTTTGTCCATAGTGATATTTACAGTCTTGTACATTATGGGGTTTAGCGACACTGCCTTTAGTGTATTAATTGGGAGCTCTGTAACATTAATCAATTTCATACTTTTGTCATATGGAATTACAAAACTTCTGGACGCTAAACCAGTTGCGATTTTTTTTAATAGTTTCCGTTTGCTATTTTTCATTGCAGTGTTTTCAACACTGATATATTTTAGGCTTGCAAATGTGGTCGGATTATTTAGCGGTTTTACCATTACAATTGTTACTATCGCTGCTGTTGGAATAATACATTCTATTTCTGAATTATAATTAGAATAAAATATCTTCGGTCTCAAACAAATAAGGGGGAAAGACAGAATCCTTCCCCCTACGTAAGTTCTTTTATGAAATTACTTCAAACTATATTCTCATACCGCCATCAACTTCAAGCACTCTGCCGGTAAAGAAATCATTTTCGATTATGAACTTTACAGCTAAAGCAATCTCAGCCATCTCGCCAAGACGTCCGACAGGAATTTGCTGAATTATTTTATCTAAAACATCCTGTCTGATTTTAGCAACCATCTCGGTGTTGATGTATCCGGGTGCTATGGCGCCAACTCTGATGCCATAAGCGGAGAGTTCCTTTGCCCAGGTTACAGTCATTCCGTCAACTGCCGACTTTGTTGCAGTGTAGTTGGTCTGTCCCTTGTTACCAGAACGGCTTATCGAGGAAATATTTACTATTACTCCCTTAACCTTATTCTTGACCATATAATAGGCTGCCTCTCTTGCGCAAAGAAACACACCGGTCTGATTAACTGCGATTACTTTATCCCAATTGGACAGCTGAAACTTTTGGGTCTCTTCACCCTTTTGCCTTACAAAAAGACCATCTGCCGTTATGCCGGCATTGTTAACCAGCACATCGGGTGCACCATACTTATCTACATAGCCTTTGAAAAATGCCTCAACTGACGCCTCATTGGTAACATCCACAATGGCGCCGTCTATGCCAGTGTCTGCCTTAAGTGAATCAAGGTTTTCCTGAATAACATCAACTGCAAACGGTATTGCTCCGGCAGCCTTCAGGTCGGTTCCAAACTGTCTGCCCATGCCACGTCCGCCGCCTGTGATTATTACCTTCTTTCCTTTTAAATCCATATCTACACTACCTCCTTTGTTTTGTTAGTATGATTACAATTACATTGCATCGAGCATATTCTAAAGTAGCCGCACCTCGAATTTTATAATAAGTTTTATTAAATAAGCAAGTTATTTTTTATTCCGTGAATCATCTTAATTTCCTTTTAAAACCATCTGATTAGTTCTAGACCTGTGTTCGCCTATAGATGTGACATACACGGCAGGACTGTCATGAACCGGGCACTTGTTTTGGCATATACCACAGCCTATGCAGTGTTTAGTATCAATAAATGGGCGTTTTAGTGTTTTTATACTTCCGTCTCTCATTATAAGTTCCGTGTTCTGAAACCAAATCGCTTTTGGCGAGGTCGGGCAGACCTCCTCACACACGATACACTCGATGTTCATAGCCCACGGAAGACATCTACCGCGGTTATAAAATGCTGTGCCGATTTTTGTCTTTATCTTTTTTTCAACCGTAAGCGGCATGATAGCTCCGGTTGGACAGATATGCCCACAAAGCACACAGTTATGTTCGCAGTAGCCGATTTTGTTGATCAACACCGGAGACCAGAGTCCCTCAAGCCCTGCCTCAAAGAGGGCAGGTTGAAGTACGTTGGTAGGACAAACTCGCATACACTCGACACATTTTATACATCGTCTGAGGAAATCTCCCTCAGGGATTGACCCGGGAGGCCGGATTACACTGGCTGTGTCCAGAGTGCGTGCATTAACGGCGCTTCTCATCATAGGAAATAACACGGCTGTGGCAATTGTTGTCTCAATTATTCTGCGGCGGCTGACATCTAAAGGTAAATGCTCGGAACTATGCTGCTTTTTTAATCCATAGTGCAACGCTCCCTCAGGGCACTCTTCAATACATGTCATACAGAGATGACACTCACTTTGCCTAAGTGCTGCATGAGGGTCGCAGGCGCCTTGGCAGTATTTCAGACATTTACGGCAATCGGTACATTTTTTTGTATCACGGCGAATCCGCATTGGCGAAAAGGCTGATATCACCCCCAATAGCGCACCAAGAGGACACAGTACACGGCACCACAGACGCGTCAAAAATCTGTTTGAAAACATCACCGCTATAAATATCAGAGTGACAATTATCCCGCCGCTAAAAATCGGCTGTTTAAGGTACATTGTAAATGCTGAGTGGTTTATAGCCGGAAACAGAGAAATGGTAAACGAGCGGGTCAAAAAGGAAATCGGATCAAACAGTCCGCTTTGAAGTGAGCCAAAGGCTGCCAAAACTATTAAAAAGGTAAGAAGGTAATATTTAAATGCAAAAAAGCTGCGGTAGGAGTTAATTTTGTTGTGATCAATGTTTTTGCGCTTATTAAAAATATGGCTTACCCATTGATTTAAAATACCCATAGGACATACCCATGAACAGAAGAAGCGGCCAAGAAAAATAGTTGGTATAATAACAAAAAGCGAAAGGATAATCCCTTTATAAACGGTGAAACTGCTAAGCAGTGTGGCAAAAAACGTAAGCGGACTAATCTCTAAAAAGAGAGCAGTTTCATAGCCTTTTAAGTGCCTGAAATCTGTAGCAAAGAGAAGTACAAGGAAAAGTACGAAAAAAAACACTGAATAAATTCTTCGTATGGTTGGTAGTTTGTTCAAACGGAAAACTCCTCATGACGGAGGGCATTTTTCCAGTCAGAAGTACCAGTGCCTCTTGCTTCGGCAATCTTAAGAAAAGCAACATCCTCGGTTTTTAAATCCAGATATTTTAGGCAGCAGGCATCGATAGCAACCTCATCCGTGCCGGCAATTATGGTGTTTTCAGCTGATACGTCAGCCAGATTTCCACCCGTTGGGCCGTTTCTCTTAAGTACCCTTGTGGCATCCATAACGGTCAGAGTGGGTTTTACGGCTGCAGCAAGGTCGGAAATAGAGATGTTTATCTCCTGATGAAGGCGGTTTCGCTTTGCACCCAAAATTCCATACCAGTTTTTCATAGAAAGCGTACATTTGCTTAAAGAGTGGTGTTTTAAAACCGGAATGTTTATCACTCTGTCGGCCTGATGTAAAAAGCTGACAACTGGCCACACTTTTAGTATTTCGCCTTTTAAGTCAGTTGAAAGAAAGTCGTTTTCAGTAGGGATTTTTACCTTTCCTCCGGCTTTTAACACAGCAGGTTCTATACCTGAGCGTGCAAAGCTCCTGAACGGATCATTTATTGACACATCTGTGACCCAGACCTCTTTTGCTCCGGCTGAAAGACAGAGTGTTACCATTGCAGCAACAACCTCAGGATTAGTGTTTGCTGCAATCTCAGGCTGTCTGTCCCACCCCACGTTTGGTTTAAGGAGCACACGCTGTCCTTTTTCCACAAATTTTGATATGCCGCCCAGTTTTTCCACAGCAGCAGTTACCATCTTAAGCACATCCTTGCCGTGAACTATACAAAGTTTAGGATAAACGCCAGGGATTACGACACGGTGGTCTTTCAGGACATGGATTTTTCCCTCTTGTCTTTTTACCGGCTCTTTACTATAAAACACAACCCCAGCGGCAGCCGCTCCAAGGGAAAGCGCACACGCCTTTAGAAAGTTGCGTCTCTCTGGTGAGACAGTCTTTGAGTTGGGATTATCCTCTTTCACTTACACTTTACCCGATAAAGTCACTGATAATATTATACCATTTTGCCTATATGGTAGAATAATAATTATGCACCACGCATCACAATTTGCCTTTGTACCATTAAGCGGTACAAATTATGAATACTCCGCAATGGAAAGAAATACACAGGACTCCGTGGCCAATGGATTTTCCTGATATTGTAATTCATACGACAGTAGAAGTACGTGACGCGCATCCATGCTATAAGGCTGCCAAAGCTCAGGATGGTAACACGTGCTATATTTACGGGACAGGTGCACAATGGAGCTGATTATGTTATATTAGATGACCATGAAGCATTGGAGAGAAAATATGGACAAGAACTTGACGAATTTTGGCGTGGCAGCTTCGGACATGGAATCGCAACCCTTACCGAGGCCGAAGGGGGCAATCTCTTACGTCAATCATCCTTTGACGTCATCCGAACTCGCTTGGCTAAGGCAGCAGATGAAGCACGCCAGCGAGGCTTCCCGGCAGTTGGGATCAAGAGAAGCGAAGCCGGACAGTATCGGTTGAAGAAAGGAAGAGAATAAGCTCCCGCCGTTTTTAGCAAAGTAGCCAGCAGGCTGTCAATTTGCGAAAACACCCCAAAAACCTATAAAGAAACAAAAACTGCCACACTGCTTTTTGCCAATATTGGTGGCAATTTTAGTGTACAACTTTTAACACTTTGACAAAAGAATCCTTTTTGTCTAGTAAAACAGAGACCCGTACTTTGAAGTTTTACTATCACGGTATTCCTACCGGTGAGGATGTTGGAATCTTTGATTAGATAACGAAGGAGTCAGGGAAGAGCATCAATCTTCAGCTTCCCTCTCGTAACCACGAAAACTCTTCCTGACCATTCCTATCTATAATTTAGGTCGCAGTTTAATAGACAGTATAAGTAAAATACTTGTAATCGTACTGATTCCAACTTGAATCATAAACTATTTCAAAATAATAATTAGTACCTGTAGAAGCAGTGTATGGAACATATATATTCAGATTGCTTGCAGAAAATGTCTGTCCTGCTGATATAGTTTGCCCGTTGGTTTGAGCCCACCAGATGCCATTGGCTGTGTAAATATAGGCATACGTGTAATAGGTGGAACTTGTGTTGTTGGTAATGGTTGAGGAAAATGGGCCCACGTTACCACCACGAGAGACCGATGTTGTTGTCGGCGCTGTAATCGTGTGTGTGAGTGTTGAGGATGA
>JADFYB010000252.1 GCA_015233245.1 Nitrospirota bacterium
TTAAGTAAATTGTGACGCGCTCACGGAGTGAAATTTATTTTTACCTCGAAAAGAATCTCTTAAGTTTTTTACCATTATCATCTACCCACTAAACTTAACAGTGTTGAGAGTATATCGTTTGTCACATTTACCAATTTGGCTGCCGCCTGATATGCCTGTTGATACTTTATGAGATTCATCGCCTCCTCATCAAGCGACACACCGGAGTAGCTGTCTCTCTGTAACTGTAACTGCTGTTGTACGTTTTGTGTAAATGTGAGGTTGTCATTTGATGCTTTTGCAAGTCCACCCTGAGTTGTCACTATGTTACTGTAATAGGTATTAAATGTTGCATTGGAAAGTTTGACCTGAGCAGTTTGGCTTAATGCCACAATGGCAAGTGCATTGCCGTTATCACCATAACTACCCGCCGAGGTAACTGCAGCTGCAACGTCATTTGGATCAGTTATAGCAACCCCTGAGTTAGTTACGGAAAGCTCTGTGGGAGATACCTTTAAAATATCGCCCTTCTGTGGAGTCCCCGTTATTTTTACCTGCATACCGTCTATCAAAAGTGTATCGCCACCTATTACACTGCCTGAACCTGTTACTTCTCCCTTTTGTATATCCTACAACTGATAATTTTTCGAATCGCTAAACCTGACCTCATAGTTGTTATATGTCAGCGCTGTCCTGTCATAGACATTAACTGAGGAAACATCCATCGTTGATGACTTGACAACTGAGGCGGTAGGAGTCAGATCATTAAAAAAATTCTTATTCCTTGCCGATACGTAGTAGGTGTCCCCTGAGCCTGGAGGCGTTGCAAAGTGAACCTCCACACCGTTAAAGTCAACAGTGTTTGCTCCGGCATAGGTGTTATCGGTGCTGACGGCTGAGCCGTTCCGGTATATATCGTATGTGTTAGGGGATGTGAATTTTATCCGATAATCTCCGGGTGCAAGATTAGCAAAATCTGAAATTTTGACTGAGTCTATGCTGCCCGCAGTGGTATGGTCAGGGGTAGTGTTCATTAAAGTGATATCGGTTGCCGTTGGAGATATCCCAAATCCACTGGAATGAATTATGTTGACCTCGTTAGTGATAGCTCCCACCACTTTTTGTAGCTCAGCTAAAGTATAAGGGATACCGGTTTTATCGTTATCTCTCATCTGAAGAACCGAATTTAGCCTGCCACCGGTAATTCTATCAGTTATATCTATATTGTTCATTATTAGTTTGACTTTGCCATCGGTGGTTTTATCCTGACTAAGTTTATTGACAATGCTGCCGGTAACAAGATTCCTTTCTCCCACTACAACTGTCAATTGTCCTGTGTTGTCTTCTAATGTGTTAAAGTTAACAAGCTGAGAAAGCTGTGTTAAAAGCCCACCTCTTTGGTCCCTTAAATCATTTGCCTTATGAGTGCTGCCGGCCTCTTCTCTTGCAATGTTTACATTGAGAGTGGCTATATCTGAGGCTAAAGTATTTATTGTATCAACATCTTTAGGCAATTCAACATCAAGAGAATGAGTCAGGTCCTGAAATGTTTTCTGTATTTGTTTAGCATTTGATACTAACGCATTACCGGCACTTATGAGAACATTACGCTGCTCAGGTGTATCGGGGTTAGATGCCACATCCTGCCAGCTATTAAAGTAACCATTTATGTCAGTCATCAAACCGTCACCATTCTGTTCATTATAAGCGGTTTCTATTGCTGAGTACGTATCACTCTGAACTGTATATTTACCAATAGAATTATTTCCCTGCAGGAGTTGTTTTTCGAGGAAACTGTTGACACGGCTTGTTACGCCCAGTACATCAACCCCCAGTCCCATATAACCCGATCTGGTGTATTCCGGTTCTGCCGAACTAAGAGCGACATCTTGTTTGGTATAGCCGGGAGTGTTGACGTTGGCGATATTGTTACCGGTTGTATTAAGAGCTGCCGATGAAGCAGTTAATCCTGTTAGGGCTATATTATATATTGCGCCAATAGACAATTCACACCTCCTTTGTCATAAACATAGGGAGCCGTAATCTCTTAACGGCAGCTATGTATGTTTCCTTATACATTTTGTCGCTCTGTAGATGGTATTGCAATATTTATGCCAAAAATTTTGCATAGTAAAAATAAATCAAGGATTCAGAAAAAGAATTTTAACCACAGAATCACCCCCTTATCTAGTTGAAATGTATATGGCATTGTTTTTCATAAATAAACACAAGAGTAACAGCAGCATATATTATGCCAAAGTCACGAATCGTTTACATTGGCTAATGTCCAGGCACCGCTATGATTTAAAAAACAGGAAATAAATTCCGATTGCGGCATTTATTTCCCAGAATCAGCCGTATAACCTAAACCTTTTACAAACATATTGTGTCTAAACATATTAGAGTGCGGCTGACAATCCGAATTATACTATTGTGCTGTCTGTGGCTGGTGCCGGTGCATGGTGGTTTTATGTTAAAGGGGATAAAGCTTCAACTTTTCGCACAGAGGCTGTTAATAGGGGCGATCTTGAGGCTACTATAAGTGCAACCGGTACGGTGGAGCCAGAAGAGGTAGTGGATGTAGGTGCCCAGGTGTCGGGCATTATCAGCACATTTGGTAAAGATAAATATGGGAATATGATAGATTACGGTTCGCCAGTTGAAGTTGGCACAGTATTGGCAAGAATTGATGATTCGCTTTATTCCGCAGCTGCAAAAGCTGCTGGAGCCCAGTTGCAGCAGGCTATAGCAAACAAGCTCAGCGCAGATGCCAATGTCCTTCAAATGCAAGCCAGGTTGTTGCAGGCTACTCAGGACTGGGAGAGGGCACAGAAGCTTGGCCCATCTGAGGCGCTGGCAAAAAGCGCTTATGACCAATACCATGCAAACTATGAGGTTGCCAAGGCTAACCTTGCAGCCGCCAAAGCAGCAGTGGAGCAAACGAAGGCGGCAGTGTTACAAGCAAAGGCCAACCTCAAAAGCGCGCAGGTGAATCTTGGCTACTGTACCATCAAGTCGCCAGTCAAAGGTGTAATTATTGACCGGCGGGTAAATATAGGCCAGACAGTTGTATCAAGTATGTCTGCCACAAGCCTGTTTTTGATTGCGACGGATTTAAAGCGGATTCAGATTTGGCTATCGGTTAATGAAGCCGATATTGGTTTCATTTCTAAAGATCAACCGGTAATATTTACCGTGGATGCGTTTCCAAACCATAAATTCCATGGGCAGGTCGGCAAAATCAGACTCAACGCCACTATGACCCAGAATGTTGTTACATACACTGTTGAGGTTAATACAAAAAACGAGGACGGCAAACTTTTGCCATACCTGACGGCCAATGCAAAATTTAAGATAGGCCGCAAAACCAATGTACTTGTTGTCCCAAATGCAGCATTGCGTTGGTCGCCTGCGCCAAAGCAGATTTCTACGAATACTAAGCGTAAGTCTCATGATCATTCCGGACAATCGGTTCAGGACAAGGATGGAGCACGTGCCGATGGCAGTGTTGCGCAGATGAGAGGGACCATTTGGGTGGCACAGGGAAAATTTGTCCGCCCGGTCCATGTTAATGTTGGGATGGCTGACTGTGCAGTGACTGCGTTCGAGGGCAGGGAGTTGGCCGAGGGGCTGCAAGCAGTTGTTGGAGAGGCGGTTGCGGAAAGCAAG
>JADFYB010000253.1 GCA_015233245.1 Nitrospirota bacterium
ACTACTGGAACTCTGATATGCTGCAATCTCTGATTAAAATCCTATATCTGTCAGAGGACATTGGCATGGTGTTTTGCGACTACAACACCTTTACCGATACCGGTGTGCTTGATGTAAGCAGAAATGCCGCAAGATTTGACGATCTGAAACCGGTTAGTTTTCAGCGGCTCTTTAGCACAATTAATTTCATAATGCCCTCTGCGGTGTTGGCAAGGCGTGAGGTGTTTGAAAAATGCGGCCTCTTTGATAAATCCCTTAAGGGCCCTGAGGACTACGACCTTTGGCTTAGAATATTGAAACACTATAAAATAGTGGGCACTCACAAGGCCCTTGCAAACATTAGAATACATGAGGGCAATATATCAAAACACGTTGACAGAATGGTAACAGACGAGGCTGCAGTGATAGAAAAACACCGCCATAGCGTGCCGGCATCACAGTTTAGAAAGAGACTCTCTAAAGTCTTTATGCTTAATGCCGACAGGTGTATCTGTCAGAAGGATTACCTGAAAGGACTTATTATGATGTTAAAAGGCATGAGCATATATCCTTTCATGTTTAACGACATTCTTATAATAGCAGTAAGACTCGTTATTGGCGAAAGCGGCTCAGACAGACTTAGAAAGCAAATCGGCTCGCTTAAGTGGTTAAAGAAAATATATTTTTATATTTACAGAAATTAAGACATAATTGTAGAGTAGTTATGAGGGTCAGAGGATGAATATCGAAACCAACGGCTATAAGAAAACACAAAAAAGAGTGTTAAACAAAAGAGCAGTGTTATGGCTTGGACAGACATGCAATTTGCGCTGTCAATTCTGTTATTTTCTTGAAAGGATAGAATCAGCATCACACAAAGAGCATCCTTTTATGACACTTGAAAAGGCAAAGGCAATATGCTCCTGTCTTGTTGATTTTTACCACAACAATGCTATAGATATTCAGGGCGGTGAGCCGACGCTGTACAGAGAAATTTTGGAACTTACCCAACACTGCCGCAATATCGGGCTTTTACCGACCCTTATCACTAACGCTGTATTGCTTTGCAAAAGGACACGGTGCAGCGAGTTAAAAGCAGCCGGTGTGCGAGATCTCCTTATCAGTGTGCACGGGTTAGGTGATAACTATGACTCTTTAGTAGGAGTGAAGGGAGCAAGTAAAAAGCAGATGGCGGCGCTCGATAACATCATAGCTGAGGGAATTCCATTTAGATTTAACTGTGTGTTAAGTAAAACAACACTTCGTGAGCTTATGGCTATTTCAGAGTTAGCCCATAATACAGGAGCACGTGTAGTAAACTTCATAACATTTAATCCGTTTGAGGACCAGCATAACAGCGCTAAACTGTCAAACGAAAACGTGGCAAACTATACGGACGTAAAAACGTATCTTACACCCGTAATGGATTATCTTGAAGATGTCGGGATAGAGTGTAATGTCCGGTATTTGCCAATTTGTATGGCAGAGGAAAGGCACAGAAAAAACATATATAACTTTCAACAGAATCCCTATGACCTTCATGAATGGGATTATGTTTCATGGTCATGGACAGCGTTAAAGCCTCAGAGAATGAAAGACGGAGAGATTACAAAACCAATAGACCGCAGGACTATATCGCTTGAAAGTATGCAGTTTCCGGTAGCACTTAAGTTTGCAACAGATGCCATCCAGAAGTTAATACGGACATATCCACACACACGTGCCCCTATAGAGGCGCTTTACAGGGAAATTAGTTTTGTCGTAAACACGGTTAAACAAAAAATTGGCAGAGGCAGCCGTGAGGAGGACTTTTACAGGGACAATGCGCTGGTAAGAACAAGTCAGTGCGATTATTGTTATTCTAAAGAGTGTAAAAAATGCTCTGTTCAAGGGATTTGTGATGGATTTCATGGCGACTATGCCTCCATTTTTGGCACCAATGAGGCATCAGCTATTGAGCTTGGCACAAAAATATATGATCCCACATACTACATATCCAGACAGGAAAAAGTCGTAGAGGCAGAGGACTACGGCTGGGCACTATGACTTTTTGTAAAAGCTAATCCCCATTTGGAGCAGTCTAAAAAAATTGCTCCGAATGAGGATTATATACACACAGCAGATTTACTTATTTATTATTAATATAACTGATGGCCATTTCCCATATCTGCCCCTGTTCTGTTATCAGGTGGGGGTTGATGTCCCATACCGCCTCCATGTCCCATACCTCCACCATTGCCCATCATACCTCCACCTTGACCCATGCCACCGCCATTACCCATGCCACCACCATTACCCATGCCACCACCATTACCGCCACCCATCATTGCCATACCACGACCATAAACAGCCAGAGACAGGACTACAATTATCAGTAACGACAGTGTTAGAAACTTAATTTTAGAAACTCTCATTTAGTTTTACCCCCTGTTTTGTTTTTTAAACTATTATTATCCTATCACACAATTGTGAATAAATTATGAATACAATTAGTCTTTATTAAAGAGGCGAGAATTCATAGTTTATTCACAATTATATATTATGATAGAAATCACTATGTGTTAAAATAGACAAATCGTAAAAAATTAGGGGGTTACACAGTTTATGAATAGTTTTGGAAAAACGGTACTGATTACAGTGTTGACTTTGGTTTTAATGACATCTGTTTTTGTGTATGCTCATGAGGAAAACTCGGATGGTCATCTAAGTGGTGCTCATAGCCATAAAAAGTATCAAAAACTAAAAAACCCTGTAAAGCCTGACGCTAAAGCGTTGGAGGAGGGTAAATCGCTATATGCAGCCCACTGTGCTGCATGTCATGGCGGCAGCGGAAACGGCAATGGGAGGACTATGAAAGCTGCTGATTTTACATCCGGTAAGTTAAGGCACGGTAGTACAGATGGTGAAATTTATAATTTAATTTCACACGGTTCAAAAGCTGCCGGTATGCCGGCATGGAAGGGGACTCTTACCTCACTGGATATCTGGAAACTGGTTCATGTAATTAAGTTGTTCAACAAAGGGTAATAAACTACCTTCTGATTCCTAAATGAAAAAAATATTATTAATAGAAGACGAAAAAAACATAGCCGAAATTGTAATCATGTATCTTAAAAAGGAGGGCTATGAGGCGTTATATGCCCAAACCGGCTCTGATGGCCTTAACATGATGAGCCACAGCCCTGATTTAATCATCCTTGATCTCACGCTTCCCGATATGGACGGTGAAGACATAGCAGTAAGAGTAAGAGAAAATTCAGACATCCCCATAATAATGCTGACGGCAAAGAGCTATGAAAAGGACATCTTAAAGGGGTTTAAATCAGGAGCAGACGACTACGTTATAAAACCCTTCAGCCCTCGTGAGTTAATGGCAAGGGTAAGGTCACAACTCAGGCGCTCAGGCAGCAAAAACGCTGCAACTTCTTTTAATAACGGATGTCTTCTTATTGATAAGCAAACGGCAAGTTTAAACGGCGCTGTTTTACCCTTAACTCAAACTGAGTTCAAGATTCTTGTGGCACTCGCTGAGCATCCCGGCAGAGTGTTAAGCCGTGAGCAACTGTTAAGCACAGCGTTGGGATATGATTTTGAGGGTTCAGACAGGGCAGTGGATGCACACGTTAAAAACCTCAGGCGAAAACTTGGGGATG
>JADFYB010000254.1:0-1423 GCA_015233245.1 Nitrospirota bacterium
TCTTTACAGCTCATGAGATTATACAGGGAGAGAGCATACCAGCGTGCCGTTTTCAGTTTGGGAGACATTATGCCCCTGAGTTTTACGCATGGATTTTTCCGCACAGCAACGGTATATCGGCAGGAACCGGTACTATAGATACATCTGCCGTAAACCGGCATCTGGATAATTTTATAAAGGACAGTGGATTTAATAAAACCGGTAAAAGAAGGGGATATTTCATTCCTGTCTGGGACGGTGGGGTTTATTACAAAAATGGAATTTTCTTTGTAGGCGATGCCGCAGGCCAGGTGCTCCCTATGACTTATGAGGGAATATACTATGCTATGAAGTCAGCAAAATTAGCGGCTGATGCCATAATCAACAATAAACCAAATAATTATAAGAAACACTGGCAGTCAAAATATAAAAAACACTTTATACTGATGAGAGCACTTCAGAATTATTTCTTAAAAACTGATGAAGCAGCCGAAAAACTCGTATCAATTCACAGCAGGGCAGACGTAAGAGAGGCCTCGCTCGGCCTGTGGATTCAAAAAAACATGAAATTGAAAGAACTTACGATTTTAACAACAAAACTACTTAAAAGGTATCTTTTCTCCTGAAAAGTGAGGATTTGAGAAAATTGCAGCCAGACTATGTTTAAGCAATACTTAATTATCTCAGCGCTGATTCATTTAATTTTAATTTTGATTTTTATGTTAGTTTATAAAAAGGAAAAGAAACCATGGGAGCCACCCAAAGAAGCTGTAGCCGCAAAGATAATAACAAAGGAGCCGGATGTACCTGACATAAGCAAAAAAAAGGAGCCGGCAAGAGAAGGAGAGAAGGGGGGAAAGGGACAAGAGCTGAAAAGCTCTCCTCAGGTCACAAAGAGCGCTCCCAGCAGGGAAACACAGCTTAAAAAGCCACAAAGAGCTCAAGCTATTCCTCACCACGTTAAACCTCGCACTCAGGCACAGAAACGGCCTGTGGAGAGAGCTGAAAAAGTCCCCGGAGTCGCAGGAGAAACGCCTCAAAAACCCTCCACAGCAAAAACACAATCCGCACATCCTGAAGCTCCTGAAGAGTCAAAACCTGTAAAACCGTCTAAGGGGCAAAAACCGTCAACTCCCTCAATGTCAAACCTCTTTGATAAAGACATAATATCCAAACACGCTCAGAGCGGTACTCAGGGCACAGGACGCATATATGGCGCAGAAAGAGACACTGCCTTGTCTTTGGAAACTGAGGATATCAGATTTGAGGGATATATGAGAAAACTAAAGCAAATGATAGAAGCCTCATGGGTATATCCCCCTGATGCTATTAAACGCAGGATAACAGGTGACTTACAGATAAGTTTTACAATCAACAAAAACGGAACACTTGGCCAGGTCTATGTTATGAGAACCTCAGGAGACCAGAGTCTCGATGAGGCAGC
>JADFYB010000254.1:1523-3599 GCA_015233245.1 Nitrospirota bacterium
ATGGGATTTTGTATTTTTAATAATGTCGCAATAGGAGCGCGATTTGCCCAGAAACAGGGCTATAAAAAAGTGTTTATTGTTGACTTTGACGTCCACCACGGTAATGGCACGCAGCACAGTTTTTATAACGATGACACAGTGTTTTACTTTAGCTCGCATCAGTATCCACATTACCCTGGCACAGGAGCTGCATCAGAAACCGGCTCGGGTAAAGGAAAGGGCTTTACCTATAATGTCCCTCTAAGTTATGGTGCAGGGGATAGGGAAATGAAAGAGGTCTATAATATTACACTTCATAAGCTTGTTGAATCATTTTCACCGGATATAATACTTGTCTCTTCTGGGTTTGACATACACAAAAAAGATCCACTGGCCGGTTTTGGCGTGACAGATGATGGTATCAGAGACATTGTAAGGGGTATTCTGAGCGCTAAGAAGGACATCCCAGTCATATTTACCCTAGAAGGTGGATATAGCCTTGAGGCTCTTGCCTCATCGGTGACAATCACGATGCAGGAACTGTTAAGTTACGAATAAATCGTGAAATACGAAGGTGTGTTTTACCCTACAGTCAAAGCTTTATTAGTACTGGCTGTTGTATGGATTTCATTTCGAACCATTAATTTTTATACAACCATTGCTCTAGTTAATGACTCTGCAATTTTTGCCAACATTGCCTTTCACATGTTTAAAGGTAAGGTGTTGTATAAGGCGGCTTACGATCATAAACTTCCGCCGATTTTTTTTCTGAATCTCCTTGCGTTGAAACTTGCTGGCCCCTCCGTTAACAGCATATATGCCATGGAGAGGATATTTGCCATTGTTATGGCTATTACATTTTTTTCGATCCTCTTAAAAATTTTCCGTGGCGGCTTTCCAGTTGCTTTAATATTCACATTAGTTTTTTTGCGGCATTTTTACACACCATTGCTGTTTTCATCCGGTAACTACACAGAGGAATATGGCTCTGCGTTTTTACTTATGGGAATTCTGGCCTTGCTTTATTGTATTGACTCCGGTGGTTATAAACAAATTGCACTTTTAGCAGCCTCAGGATTCTTTATGTCCCTTGCTGCATTAACAAAAGAACCTTTCGTTTTTCTGGTTATACCATGGGTAATATATCTGTTTTTAAAGTTGGATGTGGTCTTTAAGGTAAAAATGCGCTTAGGAATCATTTTTATATTGGCTTTGCTATTACCTGCACTGATAATTATAGTGTATTTTATGAGAGAGGGGCTCTTTCATTACCTGTTAGAGGTGATTTCAAATAATCTTGCGTATTCACACTACAACTCCTACGAAAAAGCCGGGATAGAGAGAGCGCTCTCAGGTAGTGTCAGCAGTATGAATAGAAATGTTTTATTTATAATAACAACCGATGTGTTTTTTGTAGTCGGAGCAACAGGCGCTTTTTCAAAGAGATTCAACAGAGAATACCGCCATATACCTATGCTTTTATTAATCTGGTTTATTATGGGCACTATAAGTGTAAACCTTGCAAGTACACAATTTTTCCACTACTACCTTCAACTTATTGCACCATTTACCGCAGTTGCCGCTGCCGGAGCTATTTTTTTAGCGGATGCCCTAAAACGTTATTTTAATTTTAATGGCCATTTATCGTTCTTTGCTGTTATTGCAGCCTTCACTTTATCTCTCTTTATTTTTGACAGCGCTATGACTTATCAGTTTTACGAAAGAATCACTAAACCTTATGAAAAAAGACAAGAAGATATCTGTTCACATTACATTAAAAATAACACGACAAGCACTGACTATATATGGGTTCCATCCTACAATAAGTATACATACATAGAAAGCGGACGGCTGAGTCCGACATCATTCATATATGTGTTAAATCATCTTTTTATAGATACCTTTAAGAGTAAAGGCACTGAAAAGGCAGAAAATCTCCTTAAAGGACTCAAAGAAAATCCGCCTAAATTCATAGTAGCAGGTGACATTCAGTACCTTAATGAGCAAGTTCCAGCAGCGGTTACCCGCTGGATTTTTGATAACTACACATTAAAAATAACACTGCAAAGATGTCTAATTTTACAAAAAAACTATTGA
>JADFYB010000255.1 GCA_015233245.1 Nitrospirota bacterium
CGTGCATACTTTCAAAACCAAGCACGGAAAATACCTTTTTACCATCGTCACTTTGTTCTGAAACGGGGTTTTCATCGGAGGTTGTGCGCAGGGTCTCATGAGCTGAGACTTTTCTTTTTTCTGCAACAGTTGTCTTAGATTTTTTTGCCTTACGTTTAACTGGTGGATTTTCTTTTTTCTCTTTGATGTAGGCTTTGATTAACTCTCCAAGTTCCTCTAAAATATCGCTGGCGTTGTTGACAAGCTTAGCTCCGCTTTGTATGAGGCTGTGAGAGCCCTGAGCCGTCAAAGAAAGCACGTTTCCTGGGACAGCAAACACCTCCTTACCCTGCTCAAGAGCAAAATTAGCCGTAATAAGAGCGCCGCTTCTCTGTCCGGCCTCTACAACAAGGACTCCAAGAGAAAGGGCGCTTATGATTCTGTTTCTTATCGGGAAATTCTCTCTTTGGGGCCTGGTGCCGGGTAAAAACTCAGACACTACAGCGCCATTTTCAGCTATTCTCTGCATAAGCCATAAGTTTTCCGGAGGATAAGCTATGTCTATGCCTGTGCCTAAAACCGCTATAGTACGCCCGTTACATTTTAGCGCCTCACGGTGCGCTATCGTATCTATCCCTCTTGCCATCCCGCTTACAATCGTAAAGCCCATATCCACAAGCTCACCAGTAAATTTCTCCGTCACCTTCTGCCCGTAATGACTGAGCTTACGTGTGCCCACGATCGCTATAGCGTAGCGGTCCTCACTCACTATGTCCCCTTTAACAAAGAGCAGAGGGGGACTGTCCGGAAACACTTTCAACATCTCAGGATAGTCATCATCCAGATAACAAAACACTTTAATTCCATTTTGCTCAATTTTTTTTAACGCAAGTTCAACAGCATCCCAGCCATTAAAATTCTTAATGCTCTCGGCTCTAAAGGATTTAACGCCCTCCACAGCCTTTAGTTCAGTAAGAGTTGCCTTAAATATGTTTTCCGGAGTTTTAAAATGAGTGAGTAGCTTTCGTACGGTTCCTGGCCCCACATTTTTTATAGCTGAAAGTGCCAGCCAATGTTTAATATCCCCTTGCATAAGAAAAATCCCTCAGGTATTAGAGTTTTAAACGGCCTGCTTTTAAACGGAGTGCATTTAATTTTATAAAGCCCTCGGCATCTGCCTGATTATACACATCCTCCTCTTCAAATGTGGCAAGGCGTGAGTCATAGAGGGAATGGGGCGACTTTCTGCCCATTACCGTGCAATTACCCTTATAGAGCTTAAGACGCACCGTGCCTGTTACCACGTCCTGGCACTCATCCATAAACTTCTGAAGGACAAGTCGTTCCGGCGAAAACCAGTACCCGTTATAGACCATCTCTGCGTACTTTGGAATTAATGAATCCCTGAGATGGAGCACTTCTCTGTCCAAAGTTATGGACTCAACTGCTCTGTGGGCAACATGAAGAGTGGTTCCTCCCGGAGTTTCATACACTCCACGGGATTTAATGCCAACATACCGGTTTTCTACAATATCGACTTTGCCAACACCATTACTGCCGGCTGTTCTATTTAATGAAGAGAGAAGTTCATACGGGGACATTTTTTTGCCGTCAACTGCTACAGGATTCCCTCTTTCGTACTCAATCTCAACGTATGTATGCACATCGGGGGCATTTTCAGGAGACACCATAAGCGTGAACATATCAGAGGGGGGCTCAGCCCACGGATCTTCAAGTATGCCGCCCTCGTAGCTAATGTGAAGAGCGTTTCTATCTGTGCTATATGGTTTTTCTTTAGTTACGGGAACATCTATGCCGTGTGCTGCGGCATATTCTATAAGTGATTGCCTTGATTTAAACGGCCACATCCGCCACGGTGCTATGATTTTAATGTCGGGCTTTAAAGCATACGAGCCAAGCTCAAATCGTACCTGATCGTTGCCCTTACCGGTAGCCCCGTGTGCAACATAGGCAGCATTTTCCTTTATTGCAATTTCTATTAGTTTTTTAGCAATTAATGGTCTTGCTATTGAGGTGCCAAGCAGATAGTACTGTTCATACACGGCATTAGACCTAAGCATTGGAAAGACGTAATCTCTGACAAACTCCTCTCGCACGTCCTCAACATAGACCTTGGATGCGCCTGTTTTTAACGCTTTTTCTCTTACGTGGTCAAGTTCCTCACCCTGCCCTAAATCGGCGCAAAACGCTACCACATCGGCATCAACGCTTTCCTTAAGCCACTTTATAGCAACCGACGTGTCAAGCCCGCCCGAATACGCAAGCACCACTTTTTTCATTCTGTCCCCCTGCTGACTAAAAATTATTTTACTTAAAAGTTAGCATTATAATGTTAAAAATGTAAATATTTTTTGTTAAGCGCATAAGGGAATTATATATAGTTTTTTGTTGTAAAACTACGGCATGTTGACAAGTAACGGTAGTTTGTTATAGAATCCGACAGGGTTACATCACATATGCATGAGGATGAAAAAAGTAGCAAACAGGATATACCTGAGGCAATTGTAATTATAAAATATGGAGGTTCAGCATCAAGATGAAAGAAAATGTAAATACTATGGGTAAAGGGTCTTTTATGACGGCACATCCGATATTTAATCCTATATATGTGCTCTCATTTTTGACTATTATGTTGACAACATTTAAGGAATTCCCGGACTTTAAGGTTATTAAGGGCTCTTTGAACACACATGAAATAAGCGTGAGGAGCGAGACTACAGCGCTGCCTGAGTTTCGGGGCTTGAAATCAGAGCCGGGCTTCAGTAACGGTTCAACACCCGGCGGTAATGGTAAGTTTTATGCAGCAGCGGTAACGCCCTCTTCACCAGATGTCCTATACATAGTAAAGGAGGGCACAGGCAACGGCACTGTTTCAGTAAAAGGCGGGGATAAAATATCGTGGAAAGGTCATGTAGGCTCAATCGGCCATTTAAAAAAGGATAAAAAGCTGTCTATTATTGCCACACCGTCGTCACACTCTTTCATCTCATCATGGAACGGCTGTAACACTGTAAGCGGAAGCGACTGCTCAGCTGTTTTCTCATCAGGCAAAGTGATAACTATCAAATTTGAAAAAATAAAATAGTAGTCTGCCTGATAGTTACAGAAAAGCAGCAGCGTGTGTAGTGTGTGAGAGAGCGATGAGCCGCATGGTGAGTGTTGATTAATCCTTATTAAGGGAGGATGTATGTTTGGTAAGTACGCTGTAGGAGTCTCATCTTTTGTGTTGGCCCTATTGGTTTTTCTGACAGCAGTATCTGAAGCCAAATTGTATAGATGGAAGGATAAGGCAGGCATGACTCATTTTACCGACTTTCCTCCCGCAGAGGATGTAACGACATCGGATGAGGAACCTCCTCTGCCAACACCGGCGCCGTCAAAAAAATCTCCTGTAACTGCACCCGGACATGGTAAAGAGGTTACACAAAAACAAGATACGAAAGCAAAAAATCCCAAACCGGCTGAACAACAGCAAACAGCTCAAAGTACCCCGACGCCAACTCCAACCATGGCTCCATCCCCCTCTCCTGCCCCTGTACCGGCCATTACAGC
>JADFYB010000052.1 GCA_015233245.1 Nitrospirota bacterium
TGTTTTTTTTGAAAAAAATCGCGCAATAGAGGGCGCTCTTAAAATGGTTGAAGACGGCGCCGATATTATAGATGTTGGAGGGGAGTCAACCCGTCCTGGTGCAGAACAAATCACAGTACATGAGGAGTTAAAGCGGGTAATTCCTGTTATAGAGGCAATCACTGAACACATAAGCGTACCGATTTCAGTTGATACTTATAAGGCAGCGGTGGCACATGAGGCGTTAAACGCAGGGGCCTCTATGGTTAACGACATAAGCGGCCTCAGATTTGACAATGATATGGCTAAAACAATTGCAGAGGTGCAGGGAGCAGTCTGTATCATGCACATATTGGGCACGCCAAAAAACATGCAGAATAACCCGCACTATGACGACATATTTGCTCAAATCGGAGAGTATCTCAATGAGGGAATTAATATGGCTAAGTCTGCCGGAATCTCTGATACCAGCATTGTGATAGACCCTGGTATCGGTTTTGGTAAAACCCTTGGCCATAATCTTCAGATTCTAAGAGGACTCAACAGATTCAAACAGCCTGGAAAACCGGTTATGGTTGGCACATCCCGTAAATCCTTTATCAGCATGATTCTTGGCGGACGCGCAGTTGACAAAAGACTTATGGGAACTGCCGCAACTGTGGCTATTTCAATTCTTAACGGCGCATCAATTGTACGGGTGCACGATGTTAAGGAGATAGCCGATGTGGTGCGTGTTTCTGATGCTATAGTGCGGGGGGAGAACCACTGATTTGAAAGCATACGTTTTGATGGGCCCAACCTGTGTAGGCAAGACCGAATCTTCGCTTTTACTTGCTGAGGCACTTCAGAGCGAAATCATAAGTGCCGACGCTATGCAGGTCTATAAGTACATGGATATTGGGACAGCCAAACCCTCTTTGGATAAGCTCCGTGCAGTGCCCCATCATATGATAGATGTGGCATTACCGGTTGAGGAGTTCAGTGCCGGCAGGTTTGTGGCTGAGGCAGTGCCGATAATAGAAGAGCTTTGTAAACGTGGGAAACATCCCATAATAGCAGGCGGCACAGGGTTTTATATCAGGGCGCTGTCTGAGGGGCTTTTTGAGGGCCCTGAGGCTGACTGGCAGTTACGGCAGCAGTTAGACTCTGATGAGGTCAATTGTGAGGGGTTTTTGTATAATCTTCTTTGTTACTTTGATCCCGTTACCGCTTCAAAAATAAAACAAGGCGACAAGAGACGAATAATACGGGCGCTTGAGGTTATGCTTAAACTGGGTGTGCCGATGTCTGAGGCTCAAAAAAATACAACACCTTCAGTAAACTGCGGCTTTGTAAAAATCTGTCTGACACGGGAGCGCACTGAGCTCTACCGGATGATAGAGGACAGAGTGGATGTGATGGTGCACGATGGGCTTTTTGAAGAGGCGAGGGCGCTTTTTGATATGCCGCTCTCTAAGACCACATCACGGGCCATCGGGTACAGGGAGGCATTTTCACATTTCAGGGGAGAGTTGGGGCGTGATGAGGCCGTATTAAACATAAAGCAGGCCACACGGCGCTATGCAAAGCGTCAAATGACATGGTTCCGGGCTGAGAAGGACATCCACTGGATTGATGTAACAGGTGTTTTTGATCCCAAAAAAATTTATGATAAAATTATTTCGTTGACAGGTACTAATTAGCTTGAATTACTTAGACGAAATTCTTTATTGTATATAGGACAGCCTGTTATTTTTTAAAACCACATAAAGGAGACATAGAAGATGGGTGGCGTAAAAACGACAAGCCTGCAGGATGCTTTCCTAAATCAACTGAGGAAAGACAAGATGCCGGTTGTTGTATATTTGACAAACGGCGTGAGGCTAAAGGGAACAGTGAGAGCATTTGACAACTTTGTTATAATTTTGAAAGATGCCAGGCAGCAGTTGATTTACAAACATTCCATCTCGTCCATAGTGCCTGAGGATGACGTAAACGTTAAATATGACGAGCCTCAGCAAGAGCAATAAGTCGAAATCCCCGCTGCCTACGGTTGACATAATTATAAGGTATCGGGAAGGGGTGGTGCTGATTAAAAGAAAGAATGAACCTCACGGGTGGGCTATCCCCGGCGGGTTTGTGGATTATGGGGAATCGCTTGAAACTGCGGCTTGCAGAGAGGCTAAGGAGGAGACAGGCCTTGATGTTAAACTTCTCAGGCAGTTTCATACCTACTCCGACCCGGAAAGAGACAAGCGGATGCACACGATAACGACGGTGTATGTGGCGGAGGCTCATGGAGAGGCTCAGGCCGGAGACGATGCCGCAGAGTACGGTGTGTTTATGCCGTCCAACTTGCCAAACCCCATAGTGTTTGACCATAAGAGGATTCTTGCGGACTATTTCAATCAGGTATATTAATATTAGGAGGTTTTTTAAATGATAAAGTTTATGCACAAACATGCTAAGTTTTTTTATGTGTTTTTCTTTTTGATAATTATATCGTTTATATTTTTCTATGTAGGGCCGATTGATAAGTCCTCATCGGTTGCGTTGATAGAAATCGGAGACAAGAAGATTTATTCAGAGGAGTACTGGAGAGTATATGACAATATAAAGAATTACTACTCAAGCTTACTAAAGGATAAATTTAACTCTGAGATGGAAAAGACTTTGAATCTCAAAAAAGTTGCACTTGATGCAATAGTAGAGCATGAGCTTATGCTTGAGGCGGCAAAGCAGCTTGGAATTAATGTGTCGGACAGAGAGGTGAGTGAGACGATACTACATGATCCGACCTTTAATAGGGATGGTGCCTTCAGACAGGATATATATATGAGATACATTGAGCTAAACCGCATGACGCCTGCTGTTTTTGAGGCAAAAAGGCGTGAAGATTTAATAGTATCCAAAGTAAGAGCGCTTATTGAGCTAACAGCGGGAAAACTTGAAGAGCCCTCCGAGGATTTAAAGTCAAAGGACAAAGACAAAATCCTTGAAAAACTCTATGCTAACATGGACAGAGAAAGAAAAGCAAAACTCGTAAAGTCTTACATTGACGGACTTAAGAAAACGATACATTTTAGAGTTAAAGAAGATTTGATTGGGTAGGGGTGCTTCGTCTGTTTCTCAAGTGGGATGAAAGAGGTTTATAGATAGCCGGCCCAAATGGATGTGGTAAGACAACAATAGCGCATAAACTCTTAGGTTCATTGGCACTGCCTTTTATAAACGCTGATGAGATAGAAAAGGATATACGCGGCGAAAAATCAGAAAGTGTCAGATTTCAGGCCGGTAAGCTGTTTTTTCTGCAGATGGATGAATATATTAGAAACAGCCAGTCCTTTGTTATTGAAACAACATTCTTCGGTAAAAATTTATCAAGGATTAATAGACTCAAAGCGAACGGTTACAAGCTAAAAACAGTATTTGTTTTTGTGGAGACTCCTGATATTGCCAAACAAAGAATTAAAGAAAGAGTCAGACTTGGCGGACATCACATCCCTGATGACGATGTAATCAGAAGATTTTATAGAAGTAAAAAAAACTTTTTGCATATTTATAAAAATTTATCTGATGAGTGGCAAATAGTTTGTAATACTGAGCATAATCACTTACTTGTTGCACAAGGAACTAACGATAAATATATCATTATGGACCAAGAATATTTTATAATATTTAAGGAGGGCATATATGAGCATGTTTGATGAAGAAACAATTAAAGAATTTCAATTCATTGACAAAATAATAGGGGAAGCAGTTAAGGAGGCACAGGAGATAAACAGACAAAATGGGCTACCGAATATTTATTCAAAAAACAAAAAAATATATTATGAACTTCCTGACGGGCGCATCATGAATCACGAGGAACTTTGCAATTACGCTGAAACTACTGACCTTAATCTGCTATTCCTTTGCCGGTAAAAAGCTCTCTTGACAAGGTGGTCTAAATAAAAATCCTATTAGGTTTCTCTTAACGGCACATCCTAATTTTATCAATTCCTCCAAAGCAGGACTTGCAAATTCCCACATAGACATAGTAAGAAAGTAATCTATTTTAAAGTCAGAGAAAATTTAATTGGGTAAAGGTGGTTACAGTGGATCATTTTCATCTTCATGTTGCCTCCTGACTTCATCGATTTTTATTTTTACATCGTCATCAAAAATAGCACCTTCTATATTAGCTTTTAAAATATTTTCTATTTCAAATTTGGCTCTTCTGAGATCAGCCTCGCTGAGATTAGCTTTTTTTAGAACTGCCCTGCCATAAACAGCCCTGCCAAAAACAGCCTCTCCATAAACAGCTACACCAAGATTAGGTTCGCATAGCTTTACCTCTCTTAGGTTAGCCCCTCTCAGATCAGCTCTGTTAAGATAAGCACTGCATAGAAAAGCCCCATTTAGGTTAGCAAGGCTTAGGTCAGCCCCGCTCAGATCAGCATCGGATAGATAAGCCAATCTTAAATCTGTCCCAATTAAAGCAGCCTCCCTAAGGACAGCCCCGCTTAAATTAGCCCCGCGAAGATCAGCACTACATAAATTAGCACCGCGAAGATCAGCTTTTACAAGAAATGCCCCTGGTAATATTAATCTAGACACCGCTTCTGTTAATGTATGTGTAATTAGATAATTATCTTTAATTTTAGGAATGCGGCAATACGGCAAGCATATTCCATGCGTACTGGAATCAGGAATACTTATTCCCTCATCAGATATAAGTGAAACACCATCAAAGAGTCTCTGTGACAGTGTATCATCTGTTAAATCAAAATAAGTTCTTATTAGAGTGCTCATTTTCCACCAGCCGTCAGGGCGTGCTTTTTCAATTTCGAAATAGATTTTGCTCTCATCATTGGACAAGGTTCTTGCACAGAGGGAGCCTAAAAAAAGCGCTGCCATTCCATAAAAAACTAAAGATTTGGTAGGCTCTATGTTGTATTGCCTTGCTATAGATGCTAAATATTCCATATCACTTTCATTTATGAATCGTCTGTAAATCAAACTGCATCGTTCCATCAGGTCTTTAAGTCCGGCTTCTTTGCTTGTGGCTGGGGTTCCTGTAATAAATGCATTCCAGTTGCCAAGCATTGGCTCAAGATACCTCTGAATTTCAGTAGTTAGAATGTTCATAGTAAAAACATCAGCCCATAAATAAGAAACCTCTTTCTCTTCTTTCTCCCATTTTTTAGTTCCTGGATTGTCTTTGTCATCTTTTTTCGATATAACATCATCTAAAGCAGTCCCTATATACTCGGCAGCAAGGTATTCGCCAAATGACTTATGCTTAAATTCCCAATTTGCGTCATTGATTTTTTTAAACGGCGCGGATAAAAAAGTCTGTTGAGCTTCATAATTATCTTTGTTCTGAATATTTTCTGAATTTAGGCCATGCTTTTTAAGCATATCCTGAAGTTGGCTTATATGAATGGCGCGGCTCCCGTAAGCCATCGTGCAAAATCCGGCTATCCTGAGAAACTTTCTCATTTCTTGTTTTGTCATGGTAATACGGCCGGATGAGCTTATTCGCAACGCCTCGTGGCGCTTACAACTCCAGTCTATCAACTTTCTATAAATCTCAGAGATAGAGGTTTCCGCATTTGCAGGGTCTATCGCTTCACCCTCCTCAGCCATCTTTGATAAAAGATAGAGGAGAAGGGGCTGCCGTGCAATTTCGTGTAAATCAGTTTTTTTCTTCTCGTCATCTTGCCAGAAGCTAATGCCATTAAAACTTTGACCGGTTTTTGTGTTCCATTTATCAGTCCATTCTGTGATTTGTCCTTTGTCAAACGGCTGAAGAGTTATAACATGGGTATTTTCAGGGATGATTGTGTCATATTCTGAAAAAAGGGTATGCCTGCCGGTTAATATAAAAGCGGCATTTCTAAGTTTTGTATTTTTTGCAAATGGTACAAGCTGCCTGAAAAAGTCACCCAGAGTTTCGCGGGTTGCCATCGCAAGTTCGTCAAAAGCATCAAGGATAAATACCAAATTTGAACAATTTTTAAATTCTGATACAGCATCATCAAGTTCTGTTTCTTTTAAATATTTTTCAATTTCGTCAAACAGTCGTCCTTTAGGGTCTATCTCCTTTAATGGTATATAAACAGGGTGATAGTAAGTATGCTTTGCAAGTGCTGAGGCATACATCAGAGAAAAGCTGGTCTTTCCAATCCCTGGTTCGCCAAATATAAAAATAAGGTTATCGCTTCTTGTTCTCTTACTTACAAGATGAGAAATAAATCCAGGTAAATTACTTTTAATTTCCAGCTTTTTATCTTTAATCACATTTCCTGAAGACATACATTGAGGAGGTGACTTGTAATATGTATAGTTTGGAAGTATATATAAGTGTTCAATACCGAAATTGCTTCCAAAGATTTCTGCCTTCTGCAAACCTTTTAAATAATCCCGATATAAGTCCCATGATTCCTTTATGCGGTCATGTTCAACAACTTTTTCATAAAAACCATCGAGAGCATTAGCAACGGCTTCAGCAATTTTATCAGGCATACTATCAATGGCTTTTCTGGATTTTCTTAGTTCCTCCAGTTGTAAATAATTATAAATCCATTCGGTTTCTTTTTCTTTCTTGCATATCAGAAAATCAAGATTGCAGCGGGCTTTTTCATTAATTCGCTCTACCGCTGTTTCCTGTAACGTATCAACTGATGGAAGAAGGAGTTCGTAATAACTATTATAAACATCAAACAGTTTGATATCAGCCGATGAAATATCTAAATCGTAATTCCACAACGTTTCGGTAGTGCTTAAATCAGGAAGTTTATGTTTTTCAATCTTTTCAACTGTAATTTTAAAATCATGAATTTCTTTATATTCATCAAGGACTTCATTTACTGCCATTGTATAGGCTTTGTGGCAGAGCAAGTTATAGGTGATATAAAACCTGTCCTCGGCTTCAGGTATTTTTGTATCATCCTCAGTTAAAGCCTGAATAATGGAGGAAATTCCCTTTAACGCAAAACCTGCGCCTCCGATAAGTCCAAAAACAGTTAAAGACCCTGATGGAACGTTTGCAAGGACTACCATATCAAGATATTTACTAACATTTGAAAGTCCGTCAGATACTTCTTTTGAGCCTTTAAAAAACTCGTTTAACTCTTTCTTAACTATCGTAAAATTCATAAAGCAGGCCTCGTTAGAGATTATACTTCAGTTAGTGTGGATATTTTAGTATATATTGTATAACGATGTCAAATGAAATCTGCAAAACGTTAGGCGGTCATCCTGAGTATAGATTTCAGTATTACCAACCATTGCTGTACTGGCCAATAATTTTGTAATCTCGACTTATAAAAAAATATTGAAAAAAGTACCGTGCATTATGTTAGAATTATCAGAGTTTGTAACTGATAAGCGACTGAATAAAGAAAGGAGCGAATAGATAATGAAGGTAATACTGAGAGAGGACATAAGTAATGTAGGTGATATGGGGATGATTGTAAATGTAGCCCGCGGGTATGCAAGAAACTATCTAATCCCTAAGAAATTTGCAGTTGAAGCAAATCCCAAGAACATGAAACTTTTGCAGCATGAGACGCGTATAATTGCGGAGAAAGTTAAAAAGTTGAAAGTAAGTGCCGAGGATTTTGCCAAAAAAATTGTAGCAACCTCGGTTAACATTTCAGCAAAAGCAGGCGAGGAGGGGAAGCTCTTTGGTTCAGTTACCAATAAGGACATTGCAGATGCACTTGAGGCGATGGGCTTTAGTATTGACAAGAGGAAAATCCTCCTTGATGCTCCCATAAAACGGGTAGGTGAACACATAGTAAAAGTCAGAATACACCCCGAGGTGCAGGCTGATTTGAAAGTGGATGTAGTGCCGGAATAAAGCGCCTGAGAATAGATTTTTACACATATACAGCCTCTTAATAGTGGATATTAGGAGGTTTTTTTGTTGGCAGGAGACATAATGAAAACAGAAGATAAAGCGCCAGATAAAGTACAACCACAAAACGTTGAGGCTGAAATGTTTGTTCTTGGCGCTATCATGCTTGATAACGAGGCTATATATAAAGTTCTGGATTTAATAACATCAGCGGATTTTTATAAAGATGAGCATCGCCGCATTTTCTCTGCAATTATAACCCTGCTTGATAAAACTGAACCTGTTGACTACGTAACAGTATCAAATTATCTTAGAAATAAAAAAGAAATGGAACTGGCAGGCGGGGAATCTTATTTATCGTTGCTGCTAAACTCTGTACCAACTGCTGCTAACATCGTTTATCACGCTAAAATCCTGAGAGAAAAAGCCCTTATGAGAAATCTTATAAGAGCGTCAACAGATATAATCTCAAGAGTTTACACTCACGATGGTGAGGTGGATGAATTAGTGGATTATGCAGAAAAATCCGTATTTGAGATAGCTGAGTTTAGAATAAAGCCGTCCTTTTCCTCTTTTAACGAAGTGTTAAAAGACAGCATGTCAATGATAGAGAAGCTCCATGACCGAAAAGAGACTATAACCGGTCTGCCCTCGGGGTTTAAGGACCTAGATGATTTAACAACCGGATTTCAACCTGGAGATTTAATAATAATTGGAGGGCGTCCCTCGATGGGTAAAACCGCCTTTTGCTTAAACATAGCGCAGCACGTGGGAATCAGCGTAAAGGAGCCGGTGGCTATTTTTAGTCTTGAAATGTCTAAAAAGCAGTTAGCAGTGAGGATGCTTTGTGCCGAGGCGATGGTGGACGCTAACCGGATAAGAAAAGCCCGTATGGAAAAAAGTGATTGGCCTAAACTTACTGCCGCAGCAGGCAGATTAGCTGATGCACCGATATTCATAGATGATTCATCAGATATTGGGGCGCTTGAGATGCGCTCAAAGGCAAGGAGATTAAAAAAGGAGCGTGGGCTGGGGCTTGTTGTGGTTGACTATCTTCAGCTTATGAGGGGGCGCTCCGGGGTGGACAGAAGAGAGCAGGAGATTTCAGAAATCTCACGCTCCTTAAAAGGGCTTGCTAAAGAGCTTGACTTACCAGTCATAGCACTTAGTCAGCTTAACAGGCTTGTTGAGCAGCGCCGTCCTCCCATTCCCACACTTGCAGACTTACGCGAATCTGGAGCTATTGAACAGGATGCGGATGTTATACTTTTTCTATACCGTGAAGAGGTGTATAACCGTAACGACGAGGCGGTTAAGGGGAAGGTTGAACTACATATAGCTAAGCAGCGTAATGGTCCAGCCGGTGTCCATGTGAATTTGTCCTTTCTTGCGGCATACACCAAATTTGCCAATAACACTGAGGGCTTTTACGAGGAAACTGATGAGACATTCTAATACACTAATTAATGATGGAGGTGTGTGCTATGAAAAGAATGCCGGTAGTGGCTGGTCAGTTTTATAAAGGTGGGGCGGCGGCTTTAGAGGATGAGGTCAGAGGTTACACAGCGGAGGTCAGCGAAAAAATCAGAGCCATAGGCATAATAAGTCCTCATGCCGGCCTTATGTACTCAGGAGCAGTGGCCGGGCTTGTTTACTCAAATATAGAAATTCCCGACACGTTTATTTTGCTTGGACCAAATCACACCGGATTGGGTCAGAAGGCATCAGTTATGAAAGAGGGCAGGTGGGAAATTCCAACAAATTCCTTTGAAATTGATACTAATATCGCTGTGGCAGTTTTAGATAGCACGCCTCTTTTTACTGAGGATATACAAGCACACCGGTATGAGCACTCACTAGAGGTGCAGTTACCGTTTATCGCGCATTTTTCACAGTCGGTAAAAATCGTACCGATTTGTTTTATGTATGCCTCAGCAGGTCAGTGTAAAGAAATCGGAGAGGCACTTGCCAAAGTTATACAGAATTCAGGAAAATCCGTGACAATAGTTGCAAGCTCTGATATGAGCCACTACTTACCGGATGCCGTAACCAGACATAAAGATAAGCTGGCCATAGAGCACATCACAGCGCTTGACCCGGCAGGACTTTATGATGTTGTAAAAAAAGAGGATATAACCATGTGTGGAGTAATACCTGCAACCATAATGATGTACGCCGCACTTAAGCTGGGAGCTAAGAGCGCTGAGGTCGTTAAGTATGCCACATCGGGAGACGTAAGCGGAGACTATGAGAGAGTTGTAGGCTATGCCGGTGTTGTAATCAAATAGCCGTAATTTTAACTTATACACGCTGCGTTTAATATCCCTGTTAACAAGGAAATTACACCGAGAAACATTCCTGTTGAAACCTGATTTGATGAAATATCATTAACAAGTGTTGGAAATATAAGTCTTACCACTAAAAAGGAAATTACTTGCACAACCAGCGCCACACCTGCCCAGATAAACATATCAAGCAGGTCCGCGCTATGCGTTATGGCGCTTGCCATTGGCAGCACAAAACCTATCAAAGCTCCGCTAAAACTCAATGCTGCGGCAGTGTTTCCCTCGTGTATCAGTTTAAACTCGTTGTAAGGTGTTATGCGCTTATAGATGATACTGAAGAGAAACAAAAAAACCACTGAAGAGATAAAATAACTCATAAAGGCTTTAAGTCCGTTAATTAACATTGCTGTTTTCTCCTTTTTGCTTAAATTGTCATGGTTTGAAGTAATGAGGAACAAATCTGCTTGTATTTTTAGTGATAGCAGAGTCGTCCTCTCTGATTCCAATACCTGCGGGTTGTCCGTTTATGACCCATGAGCCGACAACCGCATGGTTTCCGGAAAACTCAGGGAGTGCCCTGATTTCCTGATACACAAATCCCTCTGAGCCATAGGTGCCATCTGTGGTTTCAATGATGCTGTTCCCTCTGAATACTGACACGTTGGCTCCTTCCCGGGAAAAAATCGGTTTCTTTACGTAGTTACCCCTTAAGCTCCGCGCACCGTGATATGTGGGGATTAGATTAGGATGATTTGGGTACATTTCCCAAAGCAGTGCAAGCATCGCCTTGTTGGAAAGAATCATCTTCCAGGGCGGCTCATATAACCGTATAGTGCCCTTTAACAGATGCGGCCCAAACTTATCGGCAAGCAGCCATTCCCACGGATAGAGCTTAAACATATGTTCTATGACCTCGCTATGTTGATCATAAAACATTCCATTGTCAGATGAATATCCGATATCCTCTATGAATATATGTCTGCCATCAATGCCCGTCTGAATTGCCACATCCTGAAGGTACTGTACTGTCACAAGGTCCTCCTCATAGTCCTTCACACAGCTAAAATACATCGGAGCATTGGCCGCCATTGCTCTTGCCACAGCCTTAAAAGCGTCAAGAAGCTTTTCGTGAATTGAATTAAACTGATCATACTCTGGAAACATCTCCTCCAGCCACATCCACTGTACAACGCTTGATTCAAACAGCGATGTAGGAGTATCGGCGTTGTATTCAAGCAGACAGGGATTTCCGTCCTTGTCAAAAGAAAAATCAAATCGTCCGTAAATGGAGATCTGTTCATGTTTTAAAGCGGTCTTTATATAGTCTTCGTATGCCTCAGGGATATGGAGTCTCCTAAACAGGTTTTTGTCTGCTACGACTCTGACTGCTTCTATGCACATTTCATGCAGTAGCAGGGTGACACGTTCAATCTCATCTATCTCTTTTGCTGTAAACTCATAACAGACTCCCTCGTTCCAGTACGTGCCGTCGGCTGAGTGAAATGTAAAGCCGATTTCGTCCATATGTGTTTGCCAGTTATCTCGTTGCCGTACTATTTGTCGTTTCATGACACCGAAGAGTGATGCGACGATGAGGCGCCAAACCCTCCGCGCACAATATGGGAGGAGGAAACCGTGGAGGTTGAGTGAGTGGAACGTGCGCCGAGACTTGACTGGGAAAAAATCATAGACTTACTCATTTCCCTTGGTTTATCTGTGCCATGAGGGATATACCACGAGCTCCCATGGTAGAAAAAATAGCTTGGCCCGTAGTAGCCGCCTCCGGCAAGCCGTTGTTCACAATTATCGGTGCCGTTCCAGTCTCTGGCGCAATCCTCTTTTGTCTTGTAAACCTCCCTCTGTGTGTCCAGTAAGCCTGTATCATCGCTACAGGAGAGAAGTGTCGCTGTGGTAATCAGCACCAATGAAATAAGCTTAGATCTTTTCATAACTATTAAGCTCCATAAATACGGAAACATTGCATTATACAATAAATTCGGTTTTGCTACACAAAAATATTCGGTTATGCTGTCATTTGTTCGTGTTTGTTAAAAGTTGTGTTTTTCCGCCAGACTCTGTTATATTTTTGTATGCCTGTGGAAACTATGAATATTGATGAGCCATGTGAAACAACCGAGGATAACGTTGAGAAGGAGGATGTCGGCGATTCTAAGATTACAGCACCTTATGATCCTGACACAATAAAGGTAAATCAACAAAACACAAATCTTGGATTTCTTATTGAGATGTTACAAGAAGGTGAAATTGATTTAATGCCTGACTTTCAACGTTCGGGGAATTTATGGAGTAAAATTCAGAAAAGCCAACTTATTGAGTCTCTTTTATTAGGGTTGCCGCTTCCATCGTTTTACTTTAGCGAAGATGAAAAATCAAAAAAATGGCTGGTGGTTGATGGATTGCAAAGGTTGTGTACATTTAATGATTTTATTATAAATAATAAATTTAAACTTTCAGGGCTTGAGTTTCTAAATAAAGAAGATTACGAAGGTAAAACTTATAATGAATTAACAAGGGCAGACAAAAGAAAAATAAGCGGTACAAAAATAAACTTCTATGTAATTGAAAAACAAACTCCCCCAGCTGTTAAATTTATTTTATTTAAACGGGTCAACACTGGCGGCTTGGTATTAAACCCTCAGGAGATTCGACATGCATTAAATCAGGGAATTCCTGCAACGTTTATTAAAGAATTAGCAGAGTTAGAGGAATTTAAACGTTATAAAATTTCCTCAGAACGCATGGAAGACCGTGAATTTGTTAATCGCTTTGTTGCTTTTTCCCTTTTAGGCTGCGAAAAGTATAGCGGTGAGATGGAGAAATTTTTAAGCGATGGCATAATAGAATTGAAAAATACTTCTGAAAGTAAACGTGCTCAAATTAAAGAGGCCTTTAGAAAATCTATGAAGCTTTCATATGAAATCTTTGGCGATGATGCCTTTAAAATGAGATTCAATTCAGAAATTGCATACCCTGACATTTTCAAAGAATTGTTTGATACAATCAGCGTCAACATTGCCTGGCTTTCCGATGAGCAGCAAAATCTGTTGCTTAACAAGAAAGCGGATGTACTATCAGAATTTACCAAAATAACAACTGATGACAAGGAATTTATTTTCGATATAGTTGCAGAGATATATGATGAACATGCTGTTAAAAGAGTATTTGAAAAGATAAAAAATTTGCTTAAAAAATTACTTGAGTCATCATGATAACGTCACTTCACATAAAGAACTTTAAATCCCACGAGGATACGCTGTTAAACCTGTCCAATATAAACGTATTAACAGGCTTAAACGGGATGGGAAAGTCATCGGTTTTGCAAGCGATGTTGCTTTTGAGACAGTCAAATATAAAGGGTAACTTGACAATGGGGCTTGACCTAAATGGCGATTTATATTCTATTGGTACGGCAAAAGATGCTATTTACATGTTGGCTACAACAGACAAAATTGAACTTTCACTAACACAAGAAAATAAAAATGATGATATTCATTTTGAATTTGAAGTGAATACAAATAAGCTCTCAGATACATTTTTAAAACATGTCAAAAACACTAACGAATTAATAAACCCGTATTGCAGTTTATTTAACAACAATTTTCAATATATTAGTGCTTTTCGCAATGGTCCTGTTTCATCCTATGAAAAAAAACTTATCTTGTAGAAATTGCTAATCAAATATCGGAAAAAGAAGGCCGTTGCGAGTTGGTCGCCCATTATCTTGATTATTTTAGATACGAACCAGTTTCTGACAAGTCACTGACTAAAGTTAAAGGTGACGATCAGGCATTAATAATTCAGGTAAAAGAATGGCTGCAAGAAATAAGTCCTGATATAAATATTCATGTTGAGAGTTATGAAGACAGTTATAAAATCAATTACAGCTATAGCCGCGGTAAAGGAACACCTCCAACTGATCTGTTTAGAGCCGTAAACATTGGTTTTGGTGTTTCTTATGTGCTTCCAATTATTGTGGCGGCACTCCATGTAAAAAAAGGTGGCTTAGTGTTAATTGAAAATCCTGAATCGCATATTCATCCCTCAGGGCAGGCTAAGCTTATGTAATTGATCTGCAAATCTGCCAAAGCAGGAGTTCAGTTTATCATAGAAACTCACAGCGACCATATTATTAACGGCTTATTAGTGGCAACCAAAAAAGGAATCATAAATACGGATGACTCAAAGGTTTATTTCTTTGACAGAGATATTAAAACTCATGCAACACAGGTAACCGATTTACCTGTATTGCCGGGAGGAAAAATCCGAAAACCACCAAAAGGATTTTTTGATCAAAAGGATTTAGATATGCGGGCTCTAATGGGGTTTTAATAATGCCTGAAGTTAATCTTTTTCTCTTACTTGCTGAAACTACCAAAGTCAATCAATGGATGTTATCTAATGACCCTACTCAAGATGAATCATCAACTAAAAAACTCTTGCAGGAACTGTTTAATTACATAACTGAAGTAGAAACTGAAATGAAAATTGAGAACTATATAGGATATTACGATAAAAAAATGTAGAAAACTTTTTAGAACTCTTTGAAGGAAGAGAATATTATTCTCCACCTGCCACTGTTCTTACTCGGAAACAATTATCTGATTGGGAAAACTGGCGTGAGACTACCGAACAATCTCTGACGAAAGAATATAAAATCTATAATCAACCAATTGAAAATCACACTTTCTGTGAAATGAGTGAACGTATAACTAAATACAACGAAAACCATTACGCTTTGCTAAATCACCATGCTTGTAAAATTCAAGGTAGTATTCAGGTTTCCATTGACGGAATTAACAGTAGGCCTATTTGTAATCTCCAAGACAAAGTCTCACTTAAACAGTGGGTTATTGAAAATCGTCTGCCGCAACGAATATTTAATCTAAACCTTAAACATGGTGAAAATGGACGTGGTAATTATCATGGTGAAAGCCCATTAATGTGTGACCGCAAAGAAGCTCAGGAATTGCTTATTACTGCAATCGGAGATAAAACTGAAAGGCTTTTTAACCTGGATTCAAAGCACAATATGTACATTATTTTCTACAGTGAGACCACGCCAATTAGTTCGTATCATGGTTATCACGTTGATTTAAAATCAGTTAAAGTTCCAAATCATATCAAGAAAAGATTAGAAATAAATTAGTTGCAAGAGCGCCGAAACAATGCAAAAAATAATCTGAATTTAACTACTATGTACACCTGTACACAAACCATCAAAATAGGTTATAATAGTCATGGTTTTTTTAGTGGAATATTTTATTATTTTTTTGCTAAAATTAACGTTAGACATAAGTAAACAGGCACAGGAGGTTTAAGAGCCAAATGAAGGATCGTGTAGCGTTGGTAACTGGTTCAGCCAGAGGGATAGGAAAGGCGATAGCCGAGGTGTTGGCTCAAAGAGGGGCCAATGTGGTGATTTCTGACGTTAATCTTGAAGAGGCACAGAAAACTGCCGCTGAAATTGCCTCCCTTGGCGTAAAAACTATGGCTGTGAAATTTGATGTGTCTAATTCTAAAGAGGTCACTGAGGCTTTTTCCGCTATAATCGCTGAATTTGGCCGGCTCGATATTCTTATCAACAATGCCGGTATTACCAAAGACTCCCTTATGATGAGAATGAAAGACGAGGACTGGGATGCCGTGATAAATGTAAACCTAAAAAGCGTATTTTTATGCTCTAAAGAGGCTCTTAAAAACATGTCTAAGCAGAGATACGGCAGGATTGTTAACATTGCCTCAATCGTAGCCTTTATCGGAAATGCCGGACAAGCTAACTACAGTGCCTCTAAGGCTGGCATCATTGGGCTTACAAAGACTACCGCTAAAGAGTACGCTAAAAGAAATATAACCGTTAATGCTGTTGCGCCAGGGTTTATTAAAACCGCAATGACTGAAGCGCTGCCGGATAAAGTGAAAGAGGATATGTTTAACGCTATCCCTATGGGACGCTTTGGCGAGGTCTCTGATGTTGCTAATGCCGTGGCTTTTCTTGCCTCGGAGTCGGCTATGTATATTACCGGAAATGTCATACATGTAAACGGTGGAATGTATATGTAGATTCCACGCACACACACATACAGGTGAGTATAACGAACTGAAATTAATACATAAACAAACGGAGGTTAATTTAATGTCAGTAAATGTAGAGGAAAAAGTAAAAGAGATAATATCCAAACAACTGGGCGTGGACTTGGCGCAGATAAAACCTGAGGCTTCGTTTGTAGAAGACCTGGGGGCAGACTCACTGGATACCGTGGAGCTTGTAATGGCCTTTGAGGAGGCTTTTTCAGTTCAGATACCGGATGAGGACGCAGAGAAGATCACCAAAGTCGAGGATGCCGTCAACTACATAAAGAAAAAGCTTGGTCAATAGGTAAAGTTCGGTTCAATTTGCAGCCGCCGGAGTTTACGTAAAAGGAGGCATATGGCAAAGGCAAGAGTTGTAGTAACAGGGCTTGGTCTGATAACCCCCCTTGGTACTGGGGTGGAGAAATCATGGGAGGCGCTTGTTGCCGGTAAGTCCGGTATCGGGCGGATCACACGGTTTGACGACCCGGCTATTCCTGTACAAATTGCGGGTGAAGTAGATGACTTTAACCCTGAGACCTACATCCATCCAAAGGAAATCAAAAAGATGGACAGATTTATCCACTTTGCCATCGGCGCTTCTGATATGGCGGTAAAAGACTCCGGGTTGAAAATAACAGAGGAAAACGCCGACAGAGCAGGCGTCTATATAGGTTCAGGCATTGGCGGTTTACCAGCTATTGAGCACTATTACAAGGGCTATCTCGACGGTGGTTATAAAAAAGTGTCTCCATTTTTTATCCCTATGTTGATAATTAACCTGGCTGCCGGGAATGTTTCTATGCTTACAGGGGCAAAGGGTCCTAACTCTGCTGTGGCAACAGCATGTGCTTCTGGTAATCACGCTATCGGGGATGCTTTTAAGATAATTCAGCGTGGTGATGCTGATGTTATGATAGCTGGCGGAGCAGAGTCCGTAATAACTCCCCTTTCAATCTCAGGCTTTACAGTGATGAAAGCGCTCTCAAGGAGAAACGATGAGCCGGAAAAGGCTAGCCGCCCATTTGAACTAAACCGCGACGGATTTGTTATGGGCGAGGGAGCAGGAATACTTATCCTTGAAAATCTGGAGCACGCAATTAAAAGAGACGCTAAAATATACGCCGAGGTGGTTGGGTATGCCATGACCGGCGATGCCTACCACATAACCTCCCCTGCGCCAGAGGGCGAGGGAGCGCGCAGGTGTATGGCGGCTGCCGTTAAAGATGCCGGCGTTCCTTATGAAAAAATTGACTATATAAATGCTCATGGAACATCCACTAAGTTTAACGATGAGCTTGAATCTATGGCGATAAAATATGTTTTCAAAGACCATGCCTATAAACTAATGGTAAGCTCTACAAAATCAATGACCGGACATCTGTTAGGAGCCTCAGGCGGAGTTGAGGCCGTGTTTTGTACTCTCAGTTTACATAGAGGGATAGTACCTCCCACTATAAATCTTGATGAGTCAGACCCAGAGTGCGACCTTGATTATGTGCCTCACACCACACGGGACGCTAAAATTGAATATGCCATGTCAAACTCATTTGGTTTTGGTGGCACTAACGCTTGCTTAGTATTTAAAAAGTTTTCTCAGGGCAGGACATAACCGGTTACGAATGCTTGAAGAGGCGCTAAGCTATCATTTTGTTAACAAAAAACTCCTTGAAGAGGCCATAACTCACAGGTCATACTATCATGAGTGTGCGGACAAGAGCCGCAAGTATAATGAACGGATAGAGTTTCTCGGCGACTCTGTCCTGGGGCTTACCATAACAGAGGCGCTGTTTAACGAAGCTGCCATTTTCACTGAATCTGAGATGTCTAAGATGAAATCCTATCTTGTATCAAAAAAGATGCTTCACCGGATAGCCACAGGGCTTAACCTCGGTAGTTACCTGAGACTTGGAAAAGGTGAGGAGATGACAGGGGG
>JADFYB010000053.1 GCA_015233245.1 Nitrospirota bacterium
TATTGTCTTAACTCGACACGCATCTTCACCTCTATGATTTTGTTGTCTTTGAGGAGCTTTATAGAAACGTAGTCGTTAGTTTTTTTCGCAGAAAGTATTTTCATTACGTCTTGCATGTAGGCTACCTTTACGCCATTAACCTCAAGTATGACATCGCCTCCAAGATAAATATCAGTACCGCTTACGCTTACAGGATTATTGCCGCCTCTGATACCAGCTTTAAACGCAGGGCTTCCGGTAACAACCTCAGAAACCAGTATTCCCCTGTTTACAGGTAATCCTATGGCTTTGGCAAGGTTTTCCCAAAGCGGCAGCCCAACTATTCCCATCCACGGCTTTCGTGTCCTGCCGTACTTTATAAGGTCTGGGATTACGCTCTTGGCCGTGTTAATAGGGATGGCAAACCCTATGCCAATATTTCCCCCTGAGGGAGTAAATATAGCCGAGTTTATGCCTATCATTTTCCCCTCTGTATCAAGAAGCGGACCGCCTGAGTTTCCAGGATTTATCGGGGCATCGGTTTGAATAACATCCTCGATGACTTTGCCGTGTTCTGTGGTAAGCGGCCTGCCTGTTGCGCTTATAATTCCAGCAGTTAGCGTTGAATTCAATCCAAACGGATTCCCTATGGCAAAGACCTTTTGCCCTACCTGAAGTCCTTCTGAGTTTCCAAATTCAAGAGCCTTAAAGGAACCGTGTTTTTCAGCTATAATTTTTATTATGGCAATGTCACTGTCCGGGTCAGCGCCGATAAACTTAGCCCTGAACTTCTTGCCGTCATTCATTACTATAGTTATTTCAGATGTATCCTCAACAACGTGGAAATTGGTAACTACATAACCGTCCTGAGTTATTATTGAACCGGAACCGGAGCCCTTTTGTGGATAAACTGAAAAGAAATCCCTCATCAGTGTGGTTGTGGTTATGTTTACAACAGATGGACTGGCGTTTTTAAAGACAGAGATATTTATCTCCTCTTCAGGGGTCAGCTTTGCCCCTAAGGCAGCAGCAGAGGATAAAAGAACTAAAATAATAATCGGTATAATAAGCCTTTTCATTATTGAGCGTTAGTTACAGAGTTGCCTTCTTTTAAGACGCATCCGTAAGAACAAAATCCTCCGGCACGTCAAAATTAGCGTAAACATTTTGTACGTCCTCAAGCTCATCGAGGGCATCCATTAGATTTAGCAGTTTCCCGGCTGTTGCGTTATCCACAGAAATATTGTTATCCGGAATCATGGTAATTTCAGACGATGAAACGGCAATACCGGAATTTATGATAGCTGTTCTCACTGTCTCTAAGACATCAGGGGCTGTTATTATTTCATAGTTTTCCTCCTCGGGGTCATTTTTCAAATCCTCAGCCCCTGCATCAAGCACCACGGTCATGAGCTGATCCTCGGAGGCTGCCTTTTTATCAACCACTATGGTACCTTTTTTTGAAAACATCCAGGCCACACACCCTGACTCTCCCAGATTGCCGCCGCTTTTCGTAAGAAGTCTTCTGATTTCGGCTACCGTCCTGTTTCTGTTATCTGTCATAACCTCAATAAGGATAGCAACACCGGCAATTCCATATCCCTCATACATAATCTCCTCGTACATGGATCCAGGCAGCTCTCCGGTTCCTTTTTGTATTGCTCTTTTTACGTTTTCGTATGGCATATTGTATTCCTTAGCTTTTTCAATAACAGTGCGCAGACGTGCATTGCCGTCCGGATCACCTCCCCCGATTCTTGCCGCAACAGTTATCTCCTTTACGACTTTTGAAAAAACCTTTCCTCTTTTAGAATCAGTTGTTGCTTTTTTCCTTTTTATCTGAGCCCACTTCGAATGACCTGACATGATACCCCCGATTTTAAAATATCAACGCATACAATTAATTATAATATATATTAAACGAATAATTCATTAATTTTTTATTGCGTCATAAGGTCAATTTTTACATGCAAGAGGTCAGACAACAGGTTTTCTATGTGTACAAATCTCAAGAGCCCCATTGGCTCCCCTATTTCAACAAGAATGTCCACATCGCTTCTTATCTTTTGTTCTCCTCGGACATAAGAGCCAAATATGCCTATCTTTGTTATTTTATATTTTCCACTTAATTCTTCTCTGTGACTGTTAAGAATTTCTTTTATTTCATTAAGAGATTTATTCAATGTTTAAAGTCGTTCTTTAAGAACATAGATGGTTTGCTTGTATATAACAATACACAAGAGTAAAAATTTCCATTTACAAAAGCTCGCATTTCTTACTGCTACTTTTAAAATATCAACGCATACACGTTAATAATGGAACAGGGGTGAAGCTCTCCAAGCGTAACGGAGCGCCCCTAACCCCTTAAGACATTCCCTTACTGTCTTATCACAAGCCTATTTAATACCTAACTCAGCAGCCGCAGCCTTTAAGTCAGCTTCATTTGCCTTAGCAGCATTCATCATAGGACTTTTGGAATCCTTAGCAGCTTTAACAAAAGCATCAGCAGTTTTCAATTTCTCTACCAATTTTGCCTTATCCGGAGCAACTTTGCCATTGTGACAACCCTGGCACTTCTCAAAGCCTGCCATTGCAACTGTTGAAAATGCAAACACCAATACCACTACAAATACCACAACTTTCTTCATCAAACTATCCTCCACTTAAGTTTTTTAAACACAATCCCTGCTCACTACATAGCTAAGCAAGAAAATCAAGCAACAATTCTGCCAAGCCTCTATGGCTCTATCACATACGTATAATTTTCAATAACGGTGTTAACCAACAGCCGTTCACACATATCCTTAACCTGTTCATGTGCAGACTCAACTGAGGCACAATCCAAAGTAATCTCTATATACTTGCCGACACGAACATCGGTCAATCCTTTGAATCCCAGATTATTAAGCCCCTGAAGCACGGCCTTACCCTGTGGGTCGAGAATCTCCTGTCTATGCTTTATGTAAACTTTTGCTTTCATCTGCTGTTTTTACCTTTTCCTTGTGGCGTTTCACCGGAGAAGTGTCATTTTCGAGCAATTTGTCTATTTCATCGGTTTCAATTTCAATTTTACTAAACAACGACCTTAACTTATAAAGCTCATCTGTTATACTTATTGATGCAAGGATTGATGCCTTCAGTGACTGAGTGCCTGGAGCCGCTGCCATTACCTCGCTAATCTTGGTGTCAACGTAGGTGGCAAGACTTTTCATATACTCCTCAGACTCCTCACCCTTCAGTATATAGTTTTGACCAAGTATCGTTACCTCTGCGCTGCCCATTCCCTTATATCTCTAAGTGGTCTAACTCACCAAGGATTGCCTCTATCTGTTCTGCAACAGAGGACTGTTCATTTGACATTTTCTCGACCTCGCCGCTCTTTGCTGCAAGCTGCGACCTGAGTTTCTCAGCCTCATCGTGTGTCTCTTTAAGCTCGGTCTCAAGAGTACCGCATTTTGCTAGCAGATTCTCTTTTTCTCTAAGTAGAGTATCATTTTCAGTCTTTAGTACCTTAGCCTTTTCTATTACCGCCGATATCTTATCTTCCAGATTTTTAAGTTTATCCAAAACAAAAACCCCCCATAGTTTATATATTAAATGTCCGTACGCATTGCCAGATAAATACGAACCCTAAATAGGATAACAAATACACTTAATTAATGTAAACTGCATTCAGCAACAAATTTTAAAGACTCCGCTGTTGGCTCTAACCGTCTTGCATACTGATAGTAAGTCTTGAGAACGCGCTTTACATAATTTCTTGTTTCATTATACGGGATATCCTCGATAAACTCATCAATTGATTTATAATCTCCGCTTGCAAGCCACTTCTTAACCACATCCTCACCGGCATTATAGGAGGCCAACACAACAGGTACGCAAGATGCCTCCCTGTATAGTGAACCAATATAGCAAGCGCCTATGGTTATATTTTTCTTTATATTAAAAATATCTTTCTCATTCTCAATCTCCTCCTCTGCCAGCTTACCGTACCGGGAGGCAGTCTGAGGCATTAGCTGCATGAGCCCTATTGCCCCTGCCGGAGAGAAAGCATCATCCTGAAAACGGCTTTCCTCTCTCATTACAGAAAGAACCAGCAGCGGATTCGCTGTAAACCTTCCGGCAGCGCCAGCTACTATGTCCTGATAAGCATAAGGATATAAGAGACTGTGAAGATGGCTACTGTCTTTGAGTTTGCCTGCAATGTTTAGCGAGTGGTAGTAGGCTTGTGCCGCATTAAGCATCAGAGCGGCTCTTAGTGCGGCATCCCCTGTGAATTTCTTTGTGTTTTTTATTATGTAGAGGCTTTCCATTCTTATTGCGTCGTCTATTTTAAGTTCAAGCAATATAGAGAGTCGCTTAAGCTGGGATTCGCCGCCAAAGTCAGCGCTTTCCTCTGAGTGTTCATAATCGCTTGCCGAGCTTACAGAAAGAGGAGCTTTGCCCAGTCTGTAGAGGGCAAGAAGTGAATAGTAATCTCCAATAGAGGTTAATCTGGCGTATAGCGCACGAGCAGGTTTTCCCATGTTTTCAGCAGAGCGTGCCATCCAGTAAAGGTACTGGCGGTTGCCGAAGGATTTGTGGAGTGATTCAAAGGTATCATACGCCCTTTGATAGTTACCGATTAGGTAGTAAGTCCAGCCGATATGCCATCTGGCCTCCTCCTTATTAAAACGGTTTTCCTTAAGAGTGTTAAAAATAGAAAGTGCTTTCTCAATGTTTCCGGCTCTTCTGAAATAGAGCCCGCTGATAAGTATAAGCTCGGCGGCACGTTCACTTTTATCGGCATTCATATGCTGCACTTTTTCGTGAAATTCCTCAAACTTCCCAGCTCTGTAAAGTGCTCTTGCGCTGGTATAGATGTCCCCGGTACGCTCCAAATAGATGGCAGCCTCATCGTATTTTTTTTGTCTGAAAAGAGCAGTGGCAAGGTTTGATGTAATAGTGCCATAAAGCGAGGGCGGGGCTTTTTCCCGGGCTTCTCTTAGCTCAGTTTCCGCCTCCTCATACTTATGTCGTTTCATCAGATTCCTTGCCCGTTCCACTTTGGTTTCACTGCTTAGTTTATGAATGTCTATAAAAGCAGCAGCCTCTTTTGATACACTGCTGCCGTTTATGTATATTTTTGTAAATTCCTTGTACGCGTCCCATTCATAGGCTTGCGCTTTGAGAAGTTTAGCGTAAGATAATCTCATCGCATCATCCCCATGGTAGCTATTTAGGTACTTCGAGTAAAGGACAAGAGCCGTGCCGGGGTGCTCCTTTTCCTCGATTTTGATTTCAAGCAAGAGAGCGGCTTTAAGCACAGGTGAGTTTTTGTAATCAATCTTTATAGCACTGATGTCCTTAAGTGCCCTTTCATTTTCACCGAGTGCCGTTAATGCCTTTGCCCTCCACAGATAACCGTAGTCGGAAAGCTGATTAGGTGTATCCAAAAATTGGTCAAGGTTTTTTACACTTTTTTCATACTCTTTGTTATCCAAAGCAATGCGTCCGCTTTTGAGGTATTCATACACACTATCATACGCTGATACATCAGTGCTTGATAAAAATAAGAACACAGTTAGAAAAACAAAAAATTTCCTCATCTAAAGCAGCCCCCTGTTTTTAGCAAAATCTATAACTTTATCAAAGGCAGCCGTTCCATCAGCGCCTGTGTTTTCTGTGTAATTATTGACATAAAGTGCAATGTGGTCAGAAATAACCTTGTCATCCATTTCGGCGGCATGGGACTTAATGTAATTAAGGGTCTCAGCAGGATGGGTTTTGGCATACAGAACTGACTGCAGTATAAACTCTTCAATCTTAGAGATTGTGCGTTCTCCAAGTGACTTTTTTGCTATGATACAGCCCAGAGGGACAGGCAGTGCGGTCTCTTTTTCCCACCACATACCCAGATCAATGACCTCCGTAAGGCCATACGTGTGATACGTAAACCTGCACTCGTGGATTATAACGCCGGCATCGGCTGTGCCATCCCTTACGGCTGCCATGATGTCATTAAAGGGCATCACTATAATTTGCTCATCGGATATTTCCGGTTCAAAGAGGCGGGTTAACAGATAGGCGGTGGTTAGAATACCTGGAACAGCGATTTTTTTTCCTTTAAGTTGATGAGGCGCAATGTGTTTTTTTGAAACAATTAAGGGGCCACAGGAGCGACCCATTGCTCCTCCGGTTTTTAATAGCGCATACTTTTCTCTTACCTTTAAATAGGCATAGAAGGAGACCTTTGTAACATCCAGAGATTCTCTCAATGCCATGGCGTTAAGTGTTTCGACATCATGTATTTGTGCCTGAGCGAAGGGAATATCTCCTGTGTCAACTATACCGTGGGTAAGGGCGTAGAAAATGTGCGTATCGTTTGGGCACGGTGAAAATCCTAATGTAAATTTGAACATCTGCTTTTGAAACAATCCTCATCCAGGAGGCCAGTGCATAGGACGGCCACCGATAAGGTGCAGATGAATGTGAAAGACACTCTGTCCGGCGTCTCTGTTACAGTTCATAACCATACGAAAGCCATTTTGCGCTATTTTTCTGTCCTGAGCAATTTTATTAGCAACTGCAATCATGTGTCCGGTAAGGGCAGCGTCATCTGCTGTAAGTTCAAGAGTCGTAGCGATGTGTTTGTGAGGGATTATAAGAATGTGGACAGGAGCTTGCGGGTTTACGTCTTCAAAAGCTACTACCTGTTTGTCTTCATAGACGATTTTTGCCTGTATTTCTTTCCTTGCTATCTTACAAAACAAACAATCCATACACAATCCTCCTTCTTATGAAAATATAACACAACCGGTTGGAGATTTGAAACAGAATTTTTATTCTAATTCACAGATTGTGTTGACTTGCAGTTATGTCCTGAGCCCTTAGTTCCGCTATTTAATTTATTTAATTATCTTTGCGGTATTTATCTGAATTATTATTAACATTAGTGGTATAATAAGGTTCGGTTAGTTGCTGCAGCGTTAAGTAAGGAGTGAAAAAAAGGAGAAACATAACAATGTTGAGGGATATTTTTATTAGCGTACTTCGTGTTGGTGCAATTGTATTGATAGTTTTCCTTTTTTTTGATGGATATGAGAAATACCGTAACATAGCACTTTATATATCTCTGATATCATGGTTTTTGCTGTCGCTGGCTACTTTTACTTTAGGTTTTAAGTGGAAAAACATTGCATTTGTTTCTCTAATTTTACTGATGTTTTCTGCAATAATCTCATCCTCTTTATCAGGGAACGCTCCGGCAGCTAAGGTTCTACTGCCTCTTTACACCATGTACCTGATGCCTGTTATGCTGTATGCAATAGTGTCCGCTGCCTTTAATGGAATGGATAAGGCGAAAATGCTTTGCACATTTTTAGCACTTCTTGGCGTAGTGCGCATGTTTTACACAGTGTTTGTCTATGGCTCTGCAATTGGCGTATCTGCACCAATTGATAATGAGACTGCGAAAAACCTGTCCCTTACTGCCATGTTTCTTATCCCGTTTATGTTTGCCCAGTATGCCGAGGGAAAGGGGATAAGAGGGGTTTTGTGGTTTATTATTGCTATCTTGTCCTTTGCCGGGTTACTGTTTGTGGGGGTAAGAGCGTCGTGGGTTGCAGTTTTTTTAGTAGGTTTTATATGGACAGTTTTTTTGAGAGAAAAGCGATTTTTCTCTGTCAAACTAATCATTATATCTGCTATCGTAGTTCTTATCATGTTTAGGTTTTACCCTGCGCAATTTAATCACGTAAGAGAACATATTGTTGAAAAAAACACTATCTCCATGAGACTTTCTGCGTGGAAAACCACCGTGGATATTTCCAGAGACAGCCTGATTACAGGGCATGGACTTGACACTGCCCTGATGCGCGATAAATTTGTGAAGTTTGCCACAGCCACTGGTGTTTCACCACTTCTGCCAAAGCAGTGGCCGGATAATGTGTTTCTGTCAATTTTATATATGCAAGGCGCTGTAGGAGTATTCTTTTTTGCTGTTGCACTGTTTTATTCGATAATTCACCTCCTTACAATTAAATCCGATGTTATTGGCACTCCAAACTTTACTGCCATTGCCATTATGTCAGCTATTGTTGCCGAAATTGTAATGCGTGTTTTCTTTTTTGATGGAAACATCATTAATTTAAGCATACTTCTTGCTATGGCAGGCTCTGTCAGTAATAAAGCTTCAATATCGGAATGACAATTTTTTATCCTGTACCTGAAAGGCTAAACGGGACACAGGCAAGGTTCATACAAATTGTAAACACAGCTTATGCACTCTCAAAAAAGGGTGTTAATGTTAAACTTATAAGCGGTAAAATCCCAGGCCTCAATCAAACCGATGTGTTAAGCAGCTTTGGTATAACCCCCACCGACAGATTAGAGCTTGTGTTTCTCCCAATTATAAGAAAATCGTGGATTTTATCTATCTCCATATCGGCGCTATTTTATTTAACCCTGGCCTGCTACCTGTTAAGGCGTAAAGGGAGCAACCGGGTTATCGTAGTAAGACACCCAAAGTTAGCCGGTTTTTTACTGACTTTTAAGGGATTGTTTAAAATGCCTGTCGTTTTTGAAGCGCATGAGATTTTTCATCTCAGTACAGAAAAATTGTCCTCAAAAGCTCCTCTTAAACGTCTTGAGGCGAAAATATACAGTAAATCAGATGCGATCATTACAATATCAGACAAACTGAGGGATGATATTAACTCGATTTTTGACTTTATCGGCAAACCCTGCCACACTGTGCCAGATGCGGTAAGGGACGATTTCTTTTTGTCTGAAACGGATGCTGTGAGGCGTTCATTTCTTTTTTACTCCGGCTCTTTGTATAAATGGAAGGGGGTTGATCTGTTAATAGAGGCGATGATGTACCTGCCTGATGAAACGCTGGTTATAGCAGGAGGGGGTGGGCGTCTCGATGAGCTTAAGCAGTTTGTGAAACTTCTTGGACTGTCAGAGCGGGTGACTTTTACCGGTCATATACCACATGTTAAAATCACAAAGCTTTTAAAGGATGCCAAACTGTCCTTTATTCCCAATGTTCAGAGTGAAATTTCAAAATACACCTCGCCTCTTAAGATGTTTGAGTACATGGCTGGAGGGGTACCGATAGTGGCTGCAGATCTGCCCGGGATAAGTGAGCTGCTGCGTCACAGGCACAGTGCTATGCTGTTTACTCCCGGAGATTTACACGACCTTGTACGAAAAACCCAAACCTTATTAAATGATGCGGCACTTGCCTCTTTGCTTGCAGAAAATGCCAGAGAACTTGCCCGCAGCCACACATATGAAAAAAGAGCGGGCAGAATTATTGATTTTATCACCCGTATATTTTATAATCATGATTCAATAGCGCATGATGAGTGATTTTTTTTGAAAAATGTATCTGTTACCATAATTACCAACAATGAGGAGCGAAATATTGAAGGGGCGCTGAGAAGTGCAGCGTGTGCCGGGGAAATCATAGTTATTGACAGCGGAAGTACAGACAGAACTCTTGAAATATGCGCCACTTATAATGCCAGAGTTTATACTCATCAGTGGCAAGGCTATGCCAGACAGAAACAAACCGCAATTGGATATGCTACACTTCCGTGGGTGTTTGTTCTGGATTCAGATGAGAGGCTCACTGAGGAACTGGTTTCAGAGATTGAGCTGGTAACACAAGGTAACAGCACAGTTAACGGTTACTACGTGTCAAGAAAGAATTTTTTTCTGGGCAAGTGGATTCGTCATGGCAGCTGGCACCCTGATAATGTGTTGAGACTGTTTAGAAATGGGACAGGACAGTTTCAGGAGCGGGAGGTTCACGAAAAAATCATAGTTGACGGCACACTGGGGTATTTAAAAAATCCGATAGAACATTACACGTATGAAACGGTTGGTGATTTTATAAAGAAGATGGATAACTACTCAACCCTTTCAGCCAGAGAGATAGTGAAATCCGGCAGATACGCAGGTTTTTTCGCTTTAGCGCTAAAACCTCCGGCAACGTTTATAAAGATGTACATTTTTGCACTTGGGTTTCTTGACGGCCTGCACGGTTTTATCCTCTCTGTGCTGTACGCAGTGAATACTTTTTTAAAATATCTGAAAGCATGGGAACACAAAGGAGTAAAGTTAACAGATGAGTACTATGAATCAAAAAACTGCCAAAACACTAAGCGTAGTCATCCCCTGTTATAACGAGGAGCTGGTGATATGGGAGGTTTACGGCAGGCTGACCTCTCTCCTTGACTCTTTTATGCAAAAGGAGCTGATAAAAGACTACGAAATAATTTACGTTGACGACGGCTCATCGGATGCAACCCTGAGGGAGCTGAAACTTATAAGTGAAAAGGACCGCAAGGCGAAGGTAATTTCATTAAGCGGCAATTTTGGCCATCAACCGGCATTGACAGCAGGTCTTACGGCAGCAACCGGAGAGATGGCAGTCTCACTTGACGCCGATCTCCAGGATCCCCCCGAGGCTATCGAGGAGATGATTTTAAAACATTACGAGGGATTCGATATTGTATATGGAGTGAGAAAAAGCAGAGAAGAGGATACATTCTTTAAACGATTTACGGCCAGATTTTTTTATATGTTTATGCGCCTTATGGGTGTTAACCTTATATACGATCATGCCGATTACCGGCTGATTTCACGTCTTGCCCTCAATGAATTTAAGCGCTACAAGGAGGTAAACCGCTTTTTGCGCGGCATTTTTCCTAACATGAGGTTTACTCCCGGAATTGTGCACTATAAGAGAGAAAAGCGTTTTGCCGGAGAGACCAAATATCCGTTGCGAAAGATGTTGTCTTTTGCTGTAGAGGGGATAACGTCATTTTCCAACTTTCCGCTTCGACTGGCTTTCATTTTAGGGTTTTTTAATTTTGTAGCCGCTCTTGGGCTTGTGTTTTGGACAATTTTTACAAAAATACAGGGTAACGCCATTCCCGGCTGGGCATCTATCGTGCTGCCTCTTTATATGTTTGGAGGTATTCAGCTTATGTTCATAGGCATACTCAGCGAGTACGTAGGTAAGATATATCTTGAGGTTAAAAGCCGCCCGGTGTATATTATCAAAGAGTCGTTTAATTTTGATAAACCTCTGTGAACGTAAATAAAGAAAATTATCCCATCAATAATTCAGTATTAAATTTTGCTATATTTGCGATGGTTTATGTTAAAATATCCGTGATATGATGGTGATGGTGGATGAAGAGACTTGTATAGGTTGTGGCAGGTGTGAGGAGTTATGTCCGGCGGTTTTTCATGTTCCCGATGAGACTGGCAAATCAGAGGTGATTGACCCTGATGGGTGTGATTATGCTGGCTGTTGTGAGTCTGCCGAGGAAAACTGTCCTGTGCACGCTATACACATTAAGTGACCGTGGGGGTGTGGTTTGTCTAAAGAAGTAAGGGTGAGATTTGCGCCAAGTCCTACGGGATACCTTCACATAGGGGGCGCAAGGACGGCTTTGTTTAACTATCTGTATGCGCGCAAACACAAAGGAACTTTCATTTTGCGGATAGAAGACACTGACAGGAGCCGTTCCACAGATGAGTTTATAGATGCAATAATTGACGGGATGAAATGGCTTAACTTAAGCCACGACGAGGGACCGTTTAGGCAAACCGACCGCACCGATATTTATAACAAGTACGCTATGGATATGCTAGAAAAAGGTAAGGCTTACTACTGCTACTGTGAACCGGATGAGCTTGAGATGCGCAGAAAGGAGGCCATTAAGCACGGTAAACCCCCTAAGTATGACGGCAGATGCAGAGATATTAAGACTCCACCCATAGGAATTAAACCCACGATTCGGTTTAAAATGCCAGAGCATGGGCAAACCGTAGTTGACGATCTTATAAAGGGCAGTGTTGATTTTGACAACTCTGTTCTCGATGATTTCATAATAATGCGTTCTGATGGCTCTCCCACTTATAACTTTGTTGTCGTTTGCGATGATATTGATATGGGGATAACGCACATTATAAGGGGTGATGACCACCTTAACAACACTCCTAAGCAGATGCAGATTTACAAAGCTTTTGGTAAGGCTGCTCCGGCATTTGCACATTTACCGATGATTTTAGGCTCTGATAAGACACGATTAAGTAAACGCCACGGGGCCACCTCTGTGTTAGCGTATAAGGATATGGGATATTTGCCGGAGGCTCTGCTTAACTACCTTGTGCGCCTTGGCTGGTCTTTTGGTGACCAGGAGGTGTTTAGTATTGAAGAGTTAACAGAGAAATTCTCACTTGCATCGGTGGGAAAATCTTCAGCCGTGTTTAATCCTGAAAAACTTCTCTGGCTTAATAGCGAGTACATTAAAAACTCTGACCCTGCAAGGCTTGTGTCTTATGTAAAACCGTTTCTGTTATCAATGAAAATTGTTGATGAAACGTATGTGTTTGACGAGGGTTGGTTAACTCAAGCTATTGCCACTTTGCAGGAACGCTCAAGAACCCTTCTTGAGCTTTCTAATTCCCTCAGATACTATATTGCCGACACTGTGGAAATTGATGAAAAGGCAGGTAAAAAGTTTATAAATCAGGAAACAAAACCATTTCTCACTGCCGTTGCCGATAAACTGAAATGTGTAGAAAGCTTTTGTGCAAAAGAAATTGAGGGAGTGTTTCTGTCTCTTATGTCAGAACACAACGTAGCGCTTGGAAAAATCGCCCAGCCAGTAAGAGTTGCCATAACAGGAAACACGGTAAGCCCTGGAATCTATGAGGTTCTTGACATTGTCGGGAAAGAAAAGTCGCTTAAACGTCTAAAGAGTGCTATAGAATCAATTAGCAACACCGCTCTTTAATAAAAAAACCATAATCCGTTAATCTGTGGTTTATTCCCACACGGTTTCCCGCGCAAGTTTACAGAACTCTTCAAGAGATGTTCTCTCGTCTGATGGGCTTACGGCGGAGTTTATCAATTTTTCGGCACTTTTGCATTTTGTCAGCTGTATTATGTGCTCTCCGCTGACAAAATTATCCTGTAGCAGTTGCTGTCCCTCTATGAGGTAATACCCGATAAGGCCAAGGAGAGCTACCGTGTTTTTTTCTATTGCCTGTTTAGAGCTTAAAACTTTTTCTGCTGCCGGGGTTTTTATAAAGTCAGGGTCTATGAAGGAGGGCTCCCCTTTGATTTTCTTTTTAAAAGCCTTCAGATAAATCCTGTCCATGTTAACTTTGGATATACCGGTTGCCGCAAAATATACGTTACTGTCGCTTCTGAATATAAAAGACGGGTGGAGATTTGGCACAAACCAGCCCGGTTTATTATTTAAGAGATACTCGGCAAGTAAAACCAATATTTCTCCAGCTTCTTTTACCGTAACACCCTCTGCCACAGTCCTCTTTAAAGACTTATACGGTAAAAACTGCTCAACTAAAACAGTCCAACGTTTATTGGCATGAACGTTTATTACCCGTGCGAAAGCGCCGGGAAGCGCCTTAATTTCCGCGTCCAGGCCTATGCTCAGTGATTGGTACTTATTAGAAATACAACGCAAAACCACCTCAGTCCTTTTTAACCTGTTAAAGGCCCTTATGGTTAAAAAAGCACCATGAACACGAGGCATATCTATTGGGGTGTAGTTTGACACAATTACCCGAGGCAGCGCTCCTCTGAGTAAAGACTCCTCACACATGGAATTAATTAGCAGAATAGTCTTGTTGTTTAAGTTTTTTAACCGGTAAAAAGACAACACCTTTAATTGGTCGGTAAGCCCCTTTACTCTGCTAAAAAAGTGCCTCCGGTAATTTATAAGATAATTTTCAAGTTTTTTCTCCGGTATGAACTCAAGAAATCTTAACACATCGTTGCCGGCCTCTGGCGCTTTAAAAGTGGAGTTGTAATTAAGTATAAGTTTATGAAAATAATTGAAGGCTGGTTTATACTCGTTCATATTCATAAAGACTCTGGCAAGCTCATACTTAAGAATTGATATTTCAGCATCTCCTTTGTCCGGATAGTCGTAAAAATCCCGCCTGAGCCCATGTCTTATCTGAAAGATAAGCCAAAGAAAAGGTGAGCCTCTGTGAATTCTCTTATAGAAGAGTCTTTTATATAGATACGATAAGTAGCGGTAAAATGTCCATCTGTCCTGGTCTTTCAGACTCCCTGAGGCAAGGACAGCCATTTCATAAGTTGTAAGAACCTCAAGCCAGGGGCAGTTCTTTTCCTTTAACAAAATAGCAAGGAAAATCCTGAATCTGAAATCTGTCTTTTGACTGGGAGGCCATTTGAAAAAATCCTCAGCCTCAAGATATTCATTTAATTCCTTAACACCCTCTCGTTCTTTTATCAACTTTTTAAAGAGCAGGGTTGTGCCCATACGCTCAAATAGGTTTAAGTAGATTTTTATGAAAAATGAGTAGTTAAATATGATTAAAACAACAGTTGTAAGTATCAAGATGCCGATGGCTATAGGAAAAAAAGCCTTTAAAAACGACTTAACATGTCCAAGGTCTTTGTAAAACCCGGCCATCCGTTCCTCTTCAAGAAACTCAGGGTCATGCTTTATAACGTAGTTAAGGTCAGTTTCTACGTTGTTGGTAAGCAGCCATTGCACAAGGACAAAATAATCATACTTTGAAGCACGTTTTCTTAACTTGTTTTTCATCTCGCCAAGTTTTGCGTATTTGACAGCCTCAGTCTTTATCCTTGATTTCAGAGCCTCCACTTTTTTATGAAAATCCTGATTGTCAGGATATAGTTGTGCCATTAACTTAAGCACCTCCTTCAGATGGCTCTCATTTCTTATGTCTATGAAATTATCTGTATCTTCAAACAGTGCGCTTGTTTCTTTTAAAGGATACACTCCCTGATTTAAATACCCCTGTTCGTTTGGTTCAAAAAGATTGGCTTTAAATGCGTTGCCGCTGTCACACCATATTGTGCCGTCCTCGTCAGTTCCTATAAGAGCAAACTCTCCGTTTTTGTCTTTGGACAGAGGAAATAGATAAATTTCATCAAGTTTGGGGATTTCTCCTGATACCGGAGCAAGTTTTATTTTTTTGCCGTGTTCATAAGCGTTAAGAGCTGCTCCTTCAATAAAGATTAAATTAGAGGACAGTGATTGTTCATTGTCACTTCTGAAATAGACAGGAATGTTGTTGTATTGAGGAATTATATCAGCAGTGCTGTCAGTTTTGCCGCTTACAGGGTCAAGGAGTGTAAGGGTGGAGTTGTCAGTAGGTCTGACCATCAGGCGGCACTCTTTCCCTGTTTCACAAATAAGTGGAGTTTGATTTTTAGAATCAGTTTTAACTCCTGAGGAAACACGTTTGTTAAATTTGAGAGAGAGTTTTTCGCTTTCATGGCTCCATGACAGAGTGTAGGTGGAAATTGAATTGTCAGGGTGAGGGGCAATCAGAAGCCATGTAACTGTGGCATCGTCTGAGGTTTTAATTACAGTTGGGGGAACTTTCATCTCTCCATCAACCTGAAACGTAACTTTTTCATACCCGAATCCTTTACCGGTTGAGAGAAAAACGTCTATGAAATTATGATTCTTACTCGAATACGGAATGAGGAAATCACTAATTCCGTCATCGTTGAAATCATCAACCACAGGGGATGTATAGCTGACTCCGGACATTGAATAGCTATGTATTTGAGGGCTTGCCATATTGGCCAGATATGCGCCGTCTATTAGATAAAGACCGTGTCCGGAAACCAGAAAATCCACATTACCATCGTTATCAAAATCAGCAACCGCAGGCTTTGAAACCACACTTCCTTCTATTTTAATTTCAAGTTTCTTCGTGAAAGTTTTTCCGTCCACTATAACCATGAGGCTTTCTTTGGCGGGCTTATTGTATTCAGAAAGCCTTGAAAACACAACAATATCTGGATGAGTGTCTCTTTCTAAATTCATAATCAATGGCTGCACCTTTATTGAATCGCCCACTTTCAAAGACTTTGCTTTTTTCCCGTTTTGTTCAAGAGCAAACAGATAGCCTTTTTTAGTACCGAATATGATTTCATTTTTCCCGTCGCCTTTAATATCGCCAAACGTAAGTGGCGTGGATATGTCTCCGTAGAGAGATTCGTAATTAGACAAGTTCTCAGGAAAGCGCCAAAAAGTGCTGCCTGCCTCGGCATTTCCGTTTAGCAGTATCAATAGCAGCAGTATCGGTATCGCTAAAAGTCTTAATTTATTCAATGTTTCACCACAAGCATTTCTTCAACCCATTTGACAACACTATCTACTATTTTTAAGGCTTCTTCATACATTTTCTCATCAATTGGTACATAATCACCTGGATATCGTGTTTCAACTGCATAATCTGTCAAGATAACTGAATCCTTGATTTCATCTGGTATTTGAGTACCAGTACCCTCGATAATCTCTAATAGTCTTGAGATTGAATGTGTCCTTGGGAAATCAATTTTCCAGCAAATCAGTAATGCCTTAAGTGATTTTTCAACTGCCTGATGGCAATCGAAACATAAATCTTCAAACATAATCCCACTACTAACTTTACCTGCTTTAGCTCTTTCAAGATTACTATTTGCCCTTAGAAGCCAACTATGGACTAAGTTATCCTCGTTCATACACAACCTTTCCAGATATTGCTATTTCCTTATAAATCATGTATGGATTGTCCTTAAGTTCATCAAACTTTTCAGGGGACTCGACAATTAAATCCACTCCGGCTCCTATACCATAGAGCGATCTGTACAAAGACTGAGTAAGCTCTCTTTTATTAGTTATTTCTTTTCTTAAAACAAAAATATCGTAATCACTCTCAGCTGTAAAATCCTCTCTCGAACGTGATCCAAATAGGATTATTTTATCAGGATTTGCTACCCGAATAATTATTTGAATTGTTTTCTCTAACTGTGTATCCATATATTCACTATCAATTAATTCCCTGTCTTTTCTCTGACCAACCATATAGGCCGTTTGACAGTTGTTTTTCTTATAAACCCGCCACCGCTATACTATCACACCAACCATTCGTTATTCAACAAGAAATTAATGACCGACAAGGTAATGTGAGTCTGCAATGAATAAAAAAACTGCCTATTGTTAATTAGAATTATTTTTTGCTAAAATATTGTCATGGGGGTGTCGGAGGCAAGGTTGTCTCTTAAGGCGAAGCTTTGTAATACATTGAAAAAAGGGGGATAAAAGTTTATGAAGAAACACTTTACAGTTCTATTGATAGCACTGTTTTTAACGGCATTGGTAGTTGAGGAGGTGTATGCCCGTGCCGGAGGTGGAGGCAGAAGCAGTGGGGGCAGTCGCAGTTCAGCATCGTCAGGCAGCCGCGGCTCAAGGACATATAGCGCACCCAGGACATCACAACAAAATACTCAAGCGGTACAGGCTCAGAGACCGGTAGCAGCTGCTCCTCAGTACGCAACACCTCAGCGCAGTGGGTTTTTTAGCTCCTCGTTTGGGCGGTCATTGGCAGGGGGCTTTATTGGCGGCGCTCTGGGCAGTATGCTGTTTCGTTCCCCTGGTTATGGCGGAGGCTACGGTGGTGGATATGGCCCAGGATACGGAGGCGGAGGAATCGGTCTTTTTGACATTATTTTCCTGCTGATTATTGGTTATATAATCTACAGAGTGATAAAATCACGCCGCGGAAATGCCAATGATTATGAAACAACCTATATGACAGGTAACTATGAAAGCAACTACGAGGAGCCGCGCAATCAAATAGAGGCTATGGATTCAGTAACAGGGCTTCGCGACATAAAGCAATTTGACCCGAGGTTTGATGAGTACCAATTTATAGAGGCTGTGTCAAACTTCTTTTTTAAACTTCAGGACGCATGGTCAAAGCGTAACCTTGAACCCGTAAAAATCATGATGATGCCGGAGATTTATGTAACTTTTAACTCAGATGTACAGAAGATGAAAGCTGATGGCGAAATCAACAAAATTGAAAACATATCCCTTAAACAGGTTGTAATTACTGAGGCATGGCAGGAAAAAGGAAAGGATTTCGTAACTGTAGAGATATCTGCAAACTTGATTGATTACACAACGGATGAATCAGGCAAATTAATTGACGGCGACAATGTAAACCCTACCAGATTCACCGAATACTGGACATTTGTCAGAGACACCAATACAAACGACTGGAAATTCACGGCTATTCAACAACAGCAGTA
>JADFYB010000256.1:0-1993 GCA_015233245.1 Nitrospirota bacterium
ATTTGTGTTAATCGTTAGGCCTGCCATGTGTCACCTCCGTTCATTTGTGTCCTACACATCCTTGTTAGTTTTCTTTTAATGTCCTTACCGGTCATTCTACTTTAACTCCCTGTTTACCTCTTAACTCCTTAGTTACCTTTTAGCTCCGCTTATGCTTTTTTATTAAACCAACTTAATTTAATCATGACTGCATATATGCAATATGCATGCCAGACCATGCAACTGGTTGATTTATATGAATATTTTATCTTTGATAATTTCTGAGGTAATATTGAGCTTTTGACTTGCGGTACAAATTGCCTGCAGGTAGGAAATTTTTTCACTCTTAGTACCGCTATTGTATCGACTGGGCAATAAACCCTGGCCACCAACACACCCTAATAGTTGTTATTTTCCCTTTTGTGTGTTAATATTTAGTTAGGGGGTGGGGAGATGATAAAGAAGATCCCCATTGAAGAGCTTTGTGTCGGTATGTATGTTGACAGTATAGACGAGAAATGGATACAGACGCCATTTCTGCTTCACCACTTTTCAGTCACAACCCAAAAGCAAATAGCACAAATCAAAGAACTCGGTATTAAGCATGTTCATGTTGATACCGACAAATCAAGCCATCTCAAAGAGGTTTCTGAGGTTGGTGCTTCTAATAATTTAGAAGATAAAAGCGATAAACTTAATATCCAAACCCTACCGTACACACAAGAAGAACTTACAAAATATTATCACGACATTAATCTTTTCACACACATAGACAGGGACACTCTGATAAAAGGATCTTTTATTGACTTTTCAGTGTATATAAAAAAAGATATCAAGGTACATATTTTACAAAAATATGAGAGTAAAAATATAGAAATAACAGATTTATTACTGTCAACCGAGGGAGATATTGTCATAGAGAAGGAATCAACCCAAAAGTACAGAAACTACCTGAAGGATCTATCCGAAACGAAATCTTTAAATGAGCCGGATAAATTTAAACACATAAGGCAATCAATAATCCGAGAGAACTCTAAGATACTTATGCATGAGCTTTTGGATGACCCCAGATGCGGAGATAAAATAAAAGAATGCAGAGGTTCAGTTGAGGAGATTGTAGATACGATAGAAAAAAACGGTATAGTAATAAAGGATTTGTTGACAATTAATAAATATGACTACTATACATACACACATTCGGTAAATGTATGCGTACTTTCTATTGGACTTGCTCTAACACTGGGGACATTTACAGAAAGCGAAATACATTCAATTGGTATGGGAGCACTTTTGCACGACATAGGTAAGAGTTCCATACCGATAGAGATTTTAAATAAACCTTCAATGCTCAATGAGAAAGAATATTCCATCATGAGACAACACGTACTGATGGCTAACAAGATACTGTCGGAACAAAAAATACTGCTAAATGAAATTTATCACCCAGTGATGGAACACCATGAGAAACTAACAGGCGGCGGCTATCCTAAAGGACTAAAAGACAGACAAATTCACCCGTGGGGAAAATTGGTATCTTTGATAGATGCTTACGATGCTTTGACTACTGCCCGTCCATACAAGAGGGCTTTTTCACCCTTTGAGGCACTCTCAGTGATAAGACAACAACTAAATGATTTCGACCATACTTACTTTGTTAACCTGGTTAAAATACTTGGCTCTATAACCGATTGATGTACAGTCTAAACCATTGCAATCAATTAAAAATAAACTTAGTACCAACAGCCGGCATTATAAACGAGTCAGGGAAAGCCTCAGCCATAGCATGTACCGCAGTAAAACCAGTACAATGGCACGGGATAATGTAGGCCGGGTTTATTTTCTTTAACTCAGCGATTGTCTCATGGATTATCTTTTCAAACAAATAGCCGGATAAATGAAATCCCCCAATTATCGCATATATCTCATTAATTCCTGTAAGTTTAATTGCATATTTAATTATATTGATTAAACCTGAGTGAGCACAGCCGGTTAGAATCACAAGTCCTTTGCCTGA
>JADFYB010000256.1:2093-3526 GCA_015233245.1 Nitrospirota bacterium
AGTAAAGCATCCGGATGAAAATATATATTGATCTTCTGAGTCCTCAGCTTGTCGGCTATCACCTGTAACCCTCCAACGTGGTCAAAGTGTCCATGGCTTAAAATTACTGATGATACATCTGTTATATCAATATTGAAAACATCAAGGTTGTGGGCATAGCTGTTGTGATTCAAACCCGTGTCGAATAAAAAACTCTCTTCTAATTCATCATCTGAAATTGACACTATTAAAGAAAAGCCATGTTCTGCCACAGGAAGATGCTCAGCACTTAATCCGCTGTCGGCTCTGTAACGCTTGGCAATAGCTGTATCTGTCATAAGAATATCTGTATAATTGTCCATTACAACAGCAATTCTTACCTCCTTGACAGCCTTTAAAAGAGTGTCATGTTTAAGCGGTAACATCATCACTGACTTACTACTATACTAACACTGACAATGATTCTTAGCAAGCAGCGAGAATACCTAAAAAATTTTTAAATTTACTCTTGACAAGACATATGTTATATGATAAGCTATGTATAGATACTACATAGATAAAAAAAGGACATAAAAATGAACAGAATGCGGCTTGGACAGCAACAATGCGGAAAACGGCTTGGAGGCACTCTTGAACTTATGGAGTCATGTATTCTCCTGACTTTAAAAAAACAAGCAGGGCATGGTTATGAGATAGCAAGGTCATTAGATAAGCATGGTATGTGTAAACGTGGATTGGGACCACTTTATACGATTCTCAACAAGATGGAGGAAAGAGGGCTAATCAAATCGCAGTGGGATACAAGCACTAAACATGGCCCTGCCAGACGGATTTATGAAATAACAGAGGGTGGAGTAATTCATCTTGAGGGTTTGGTTGCTATCTTACAGGAGACGCTCAAAACGGTTTCATCTGTGATTGATGAATTTAAGTCTAACTGTGATGAAAAAACATAATAATAATTATTAACCATAGTAATCAAGGAGGTAGTGATAATGTCAGCACTTAAGAAGATGAAGAAGATGATCTCAAAGTGTGATGGCTCTGTTTTTGTGAAATCAGTGGGTGATGTAGCAGAGTTAGTGAGATCGCTTATTGGTACTACAACAAGGTCGGATTCAACTAAAAATTCATCCATGAGAAGTGTTTTTAGTGGATGCGGTAAAAATAGCACGCCACAAATCGGATGTAAATGAGGCAGGCAGAGATGCCGTTTTATGAACAATTTAAAAACGGAGGGTACTAACATGCAAGGACACGGAAAAGGTATGTGTGGCAGTAGCACAACAGAGCAGAGTCGTAGCCAGGGGATGGGTAAGGGTTGCTGTCATGGAAAGCGCCTTGACAGCTCAGATGTAACTGGTGCTGAGTCTCTCAAAAACCGGCTGAGTATGTTAGACAAAGAGCGTGATGAGGTAGCTAACCGCCTGTCTAAACTTGAAAAGACAGATACT
>JADFYB010000257.1 GCA_015233245.1 Nitrospirota bacterium
AATAACGCTAATTTGGTTTAAATGTTAAGATGTATAAAGTGTATAGTATGCAATCGGCCTATATTATTGTCAAGAGGTCTAATTGTCTCATCTAAAAACTATATAAAAAGGAAGCTTGTATTTTTTGTACACTAAAAGCTAATATACAGTCCTAAAGGCGAACAACAATGGAGGTACCTAAAGTGTCACAGGTATTTTTAGAAAACGTAAAATTTAGAAATAAACTTGTGTTAATGCTGATAGTTCCTTTTTTGTGTTTAATATATTTTTCGTTAAGCATATTTATTGAAAAAACATCTGTCTTAAACCGCATGAATGCATTGACAAAGCTCTCAGCACTTGCCGTACATGTCAGTGAAGTTGTGCATGAGCTTCAGAAAGAGCGCGGTAATTCGGCCGGATTTATGGGGAGTAAGGGTACAAAGTTCGGCCCTGAGTTAAAAGCCCAGCGGACTGAAACAGATAAGAAACTACACAAGCTAACGGAATACTTAAAGGATTTTGACGCTGCTTACTATGGCGATGTATTTAGAGTTGATTTGAAAGCTATGGAGGATAGTCTGAACACTTTAAGTAACAAAAGAGGTTCAATAGATTCATTAAGCATTGGGGTACCGGATGCGTTGGGCTACTATACCGGCACTATAGCAAAGATGTTATCCCTTATAGGCGGGATGTCAAAACTCACTGAAAATGCTGAATTGTCCCACAAGGTGTCGGCTTATGTGAATTTTCTGCAAGCAAAGGAGCATACCGGCCAGGAACGGGCTGTAATGAGCAATACATTTTCAGCCGGTAAGTTTGCTGATGGAATATACTATAAGTTTGTTTCACTCGTCTCTGCCCAAAACGTGTTTATTGATGTGTTTAACTCTTTTGCAACAAAGGAGGAACAAGAGTTTTATAAGAGCAAGGTTACAGGGACGGCCGTAACTGAGGTGGAACGAATGAGAAAAGTGGCAATTGATAAGGCTCATGAGGGAAACTTTGGCATTGACCCAATGCATTGGTTTAAGGCTATAACCGAGAAGATTAATTTAATGAAAGAGGTGGAGGATAAATTATCCGTTGATTTGAACGACTATGCTCTTGGTTTAAAGAATAAGGCAAAAACACAATTGACTGCTCTTGTTGTAATAATAGCGGTATCATTTTTGCTGTCAATATTATTTGCTTACCTGATAATGAGAGGCGTGTTGCAACAGATAGGAGGAGAGCCTTCGGTTGTTGCAGCAATAACCAAACAAGTAGCAAACGGTGATCTGACTATAGACACCACAACGCATTGCACAGGGCTTTACAGGGCAGTCCTTGACATGACAGAAAATCTAAAGAAAATAGTGATAGACGTCAAAGACATTTCAGACGGAGTGGGGAGCGGAAGCAGACAGTTAAGTGACACGGCGGCAAAAACATCTGACGGAGCCACAGAGCAGGCGGCAAGTGTCGAGGAGACCTCATCATCCGTAGAGCAGATGGCAGCAAGTATAAAGAGAAACGCCGAAAACGCTGTAGAAACTGAAAAAATCGCAATTTCAATAGCCAAAGACGCCATAGAAGCCGGTGAGGCAGTGATGCAGTCAGTTGCCTCTATGAAAACAATAGCAGAACGCGTCATAGTAATAGATGAAATTGCAAGACAGACTAATCTTTTGGCTTTAAATGCGGCAATAGAGGCGGCACGTGCAGGTGAGTATGGTAAGGGATTTGCCGTGGTTGCATCTGAGGTAAGAAAACTGGCCGAAAGGAGCCAATCAGCAGCCGGAGAAATCAACACCATATCGGCCTCAAGCATTCAGATTGCGGAAAAAACCGGAACCATGCTAAAGGAGCTTGTACCGGATATCCAAAAAACAGCCGAGCTGGTTCAGGAGATAACTGCTTCGAGCAAGGAACTTGACATCGGAGCAGATCAGATAAACAAGGCTATTTCAGAATTAGATCAGGTAATTCAACAAAACGCAAGCATGTCTGAGGAGTTATCGGCTACGGCAGAAAACCTGTCCTCTCAGGCTGGGCAGCTTCAGAACTCTATAGCCTTTTTCAAAACATAAGAGGCAATCTTACACTGAAAGCAGTACCCATACCCTCAGTTGATTGAAACGACAATTTTGCATTTAGTAAATCTGTAAGTTCTTTCACTACGGCAAGCCCTATTCCCATCCCACCCGATTGCTTACCACGGTAGTAACGGTTATAAACCAGTGGTTTTTCACTGTCAGAAATCCCTCTGCCTGTGTCTTTAACTGTTATGGCAAGTTCAGCCTCTGACATTTCATAAGAAAGTGTTACGCCTCCCTTTTCCGTAAATTTGATGGCGTTTGAAAGGAGATTATGAAAGATAATTGAGAGCTTTTCTTTGTCTCCCATTATTTTTATATCATTGCCGGAACCGGACAATACAATGGAAATTCCTTTTTTATCGGCCTGTGCCATAAAGGGTTCAATTATATCTCTTAAAAATGGTACAAGTGTAAATTCCTCATAAACAGGTTTCCTGAAAAAAGTCTCCTCTGCTCTTGCAACATCCTCTATGCCCTGAACAATTGAGGTAAGCCTTTCTACTTCTAACGCGATAACGGTATGGCACTTTCCAGGATTTTCGACAGCCACACCGTCAACAACAGCCTCAACGTTTGCTCTCATAACCGTAAGAGGAGTTCTGAGTTCGTGCGCTATGTTAGACATGATTTGTTTTCTCTGCTCATCTTCACGCCTGAGGGCTGAGGCCATAAAATTAAACGCATTAGCCAGATCGCCTATTTCATCTCTGGTTGTAACAGGAATGCTTACATTAAAATCACCACTGCCTATTTTTGCCGTTGCCGCTATAAGCCGCTTAAGCGGTGTTGAAAGAAAAACGCTAAAGAGCACCGACAGCATAATTGCCCCGCCTCCGGCTATTAAAAAGGATATTAATAAAAAATGTTTACCACGTTTTTTAAACAGGTTTTCTTTTAAAGACGGAAAGCCGTAACCAGTAATAGGCCATATCCACACAGAAGCAATAAGACTACCGTTTACCATTATTGGGTAGTCCTTGTAGTGCTCCCCTTTTTTCCCTGTTTTTAAAATATCCTCCATGTTACGGGTCATAACACTATGGTGTCCGCTAAAAACACTCTTTGCGTCCATCACTACGTTACCGTCTTTATCTAAAATTTCCACATAAAGCCCCAGCATAAGTCCCCAGTGTACAGCATCGTACAGAAGATTCTCACATCCATTCCCCTCTGTTTGATACGCATCCTGCACTGTTGAAACCACCCACGAAATATTTTGAGCTTCATTTGCCGCGACATAGTCGTTAAAGTCTTTTGTAATTAACCACTTAAAAATCAGATTTGAAATCAGAGCGATTATAATAACAGTCGCAAAGGATAAAAACAGTTTAGTCCTCATCCCTTATTCCTGAAAAACAGTAACCTTCGCCATAGACGGTTTTTATAAACAGTGGATTTTTATTGTCATCCCCAAGTTTTCGCCTGAGGTTTTTAACGTGTGCATCCACTGCCCTGTCTGA
>JADFYB010000054.1 GCA_015233245.1 Nitrospirota bacterium
AATGAATTTTGGCACAAAGATAATCATTGTGGTTGTATTGAGTTTCATAATAAGTTATACCGCTAATTTTTTATTTATAAAAAAAATTATAGAAGACAGTGCTATGGATGCTTTAATTTCTAAGGCAAAGGCAATAACAATCGAGGCGGAAAGCGCCAGAAATTTTGTAGCCGAATTGCGGGCAAAGGGGGCTTTTGACGATACTAAAATGCTCGCAGAATTGAAAGAAAAAATTGGAGGAGCCAAGTCTCAGGATGAAATATTGGAGAAGGCCAGAAGTACGGCATATTACTACACAATTCCTGTTGTAGCAGGCTGGAGCGTTGCTGAGGCAAAAGCAGCCGATGCAAACTACACGTTCAGAGTAATGAGAATTCAGGCAAGAAATAAGAAAAACGAGGCAACCCCCTTAGAAAAAGACATGCTTCAGAAGATGGAAGCATCTAAAAAGGATGACTATTGGATAATTGATAAGGAGTCAAATGCGCTCAGATACATAAGGGCAATTGTGATGAAACAAGACTGCATGCTTTGCCATGGAACAGTAAGCGATTATCCGGCAGGGGGCGGCAATGACCCTTTAGGTATTAAAATGGAGGGTTGGAAAGTAGGGGACCAAAGAGGCGCATTTGAAATCATTGCCGATTTAAAGCCAATGCAACATGAGGTATCAGAGGCCACAGTACAAACTCTTGTTATTGGTACCGTTCTGACAACAATCGTAATACTGGTGATTTTTATGTTAATAAAGAAACTTGCTATAACACCGGTAAGGGACATCAGCCGGCTTTTAGCACTGGTGGCGGAGGGGGATCTGACCGTATCGGCAAAGCCTAAGGGGCATGATGATATTGGAATGTTAGCGGTGAGTTTAAATAAAATGGTGAGCGCATTTAACTCTATGATAGGCAAAATTCTGGCCTCATCAGGAAATGTTGTGACCTCAGTGGAAATACTAAGGACAAGCGCTGAGAAGACGTCGCATGGAGCTCAAAATCAGTCCGATCAGGCAGCTCACATAGCCACAGCAGCCGAGGAGATGAGCCAAACTATTACCGATATTGCCAGAAACGCAGCTGTTGCCTCAGAGACCTCCGCCCAGGCAATGCAAACTGCACACACGGGAAAGAAGGTGGCAGAGGGCGCCGTAGAAACAGTTAATCAGGTTTATACATCTACAACAGACTTAGCAACAATGGTAGAACGTCTTAATAACAGGGTATCGGAAATAGGCGAGATAGTTACGGTGATTTATGAAATAGCGGATCAAACCAATCTTCTGGCGCTCAATGCAGCAATTGAGGCCGCACGTGCCGGGGAGCACGGGAGGGGATTTGCCGTTGTTGCCGATGAGGTTAGAAAGCTTGCTGAAAGAACAATCAAAGCGACCACAGAAATTTCAAGTAAAATAAACGCCGTTCAGACTGAGTCAGAGCACACCACAAGATCAATGGAGGAGGCCAGCACAGAGGTATCTAAAGCCACAGAGTTTATAAAAAATGTAGGTGAATCCTTAACGTCTATAGTTGATTCAGTTGCGCTTGTCAGAGATCAAATAACACAAATTGCCACAGCCGTTGATGAACAATCGGCAGTGTCTGAGGAGGTAACGGGAAATATCGAAAAGACTTTGATAATTGCAAGGGATATAGAGCATATGTCGGATGAGGTTAAAAAAGAAGTAAACAGCCTTTCAAATATAGCCACTGAGCTAAAGACTTCAACAACCGGATTTAAAACTAAAACTTCAGGTATCAGTTTTTCAGAGGACAGCCAAAGACAAATTGGACGTTGACAGATAAAACATTCACGTTATGTTATTATAAGGAAGCTAAGGAGATGGATTGTAGATGCCGCAGTATTATGACATTACTCTAAAGAGTATCTTGAAAGAAGGGCCTCGGAGGTTTATGAAGATGTTGACTGGATATGAGACGGCAAAGTTTCTGGACGTTCAATTTCCGGAAATTAAATACAGACAGCCCGATTTGCTTGTGGAACTTCCCAATGAATCACTGTTTCATATGGAAATGCAAGCCCAAAATGATAGTGATATGGATTGCAGGGAGCTGGATTATTTATGTGTGATATACTGTAAACTTAGGAAACCCGTTCATCAATTGGTTTTATACGTAGGTGATGGAAAACTAAACATGAAAAGCGAAATTAAAATAGAGGGTTTGCATTTCAAGTATCATATAATAGACATCAGAGATATTGATTGCAAAGAATTACTTGAAAGTGACGACCCTGCCGATAATATTTTAGCAATACTGTGCAAAACAGAAGATGCCGATGGTACAATAAAGAGAATCTTTGCAAAATTATACGAATTACCAACCGACAGCAGAGAAAGCTATATTTTAAAACTGTTAACCTTGTCAAGACTTAGGCGTCTGACAACATCCGTAAAAAGAGAGGTAAAGAAAATGCCAGTAACAATTGATGTCACTAAAGATGAACTTTATTTGGAGGGTGTGGAGGAGGGTGAGAGAAAAGGCTTGCTTGAGGGTGAGAGAAAGGGCTTGCTTGAGGGCATAGAGTTAGGACTTGAACTTAAATTTGGTTTAACAGGACTTGAGCTGATGAATATTGTTAGAGTTTTGAATACTATCGAGAAGCTTGAGGACTTTAAAAATATTATTAGAAAAGCCGGTTCAGTGGATGAATTGAAGAATTTTTTGGGAAAAAGTATATAAAATGCGTTTAAGGCTGTTAAAAACAAATAAAGGAGAATTAGCATGGCTGAGTTAATGGAGGAGGTATATCAACGAGCAAACCTTGCTTCTTCAAATCAAATGGAGATGCTCACGTTTTTTTTAACTGACAACCAGCTCTACGGAATAAATGTATTTAAAATAATAGAAGTGATTGAGTGTCCGGCAAAAATCATCAAGATGCCTAATTCTCACCCCTCTGTGTGCGGAACAATTAATTTCAGGGGGAAAGCTATAACTATTATAGAACTCTCGGACGTTCTTGGACTGGATGCCGTGGACTACAAAAACTCTATAAGCTACATAATAATATGTGAGTACAATCAAAGCATTCACGGTTTTTTGATTAAAGAACCTAACGCCCTTATTAATAAAAGTTGGTCAGATATTAAGAGTCCATCCTCGGTTATAAGCAAGTCAGCGTACCTTACAGCACTTACATATTTAGAGGATGAAAAAGCGGTTCAGATTCTTGACATTGAAAAAATCCTTTCAGAGATAATAGGAATTGATGATGTTATTTCAGCTAACGTTCAAGTAGAACTCAAAGAGGGTAAGATAGACTTCAAGGATTACCATGTTCTTGTTGTTGACGACTCAAAATCAGCAAGAACCTCAATTCAGTCTGTGTTAGAGCAGTTTGGCCTGACCTACACTCTTTTGGACAACGCTGTGACAGCTTATCAGATGTTGGAGGATTTTTCAAAAGAAAAGACTCCTATAACCGACAGATTCAATCTGATAATTTCTGATATAGAAATGCCAGGGATGGATGGTTTTACATTTGTCAGAAAGATACGGGCAAATCCAAAACTATCCGATCTTTTTGTGTTTTTGCATAGTTCAATGACTGGAGAATCAAACATATCAAAAGCTATGCAGGCCGGAGCTAATGATTTTCTTGGAAAGTTTGATCCGGATAGAATTGCCTCTAAAATTCTTGAGAGGGTCACATCTTTGAGAAATAAGAAATAATCCTTAGGCTCCATTTACAAAAGAGTTTCACACCTCCTGTTCATGTTATCTTATGCTGATTGGAATTATAAGACTTGTCAACAGTTCTTGCCAACACCACTGCATTGACATCGGAGGCTCCTGCTTTAAGCAAGGTTTTTGCGCATTCGTTGATGGTTGTGCCTGTGGTTACGACATCGTCAACAAGGATAATACGTTTGTTTTTTACGTTTCCGTTTATATGGAATACGCCTCTTAAGGCCTTCTTACGATTGTCTCTGTTAAGGAGTGTTTGGCTTTCTGTCTCTCTATTTTTTAGCAATAAGTCGATTGATAGTTTAATTCCGCTGTGTTTAGAGATTTTATCGGCAAGCAGGAGACTTTGATTAAATCCCCTGTGATTAAGTCTCTTTCTTGTTAAAGGAACCGGTACTATGACATCGGCCTCTGGAATTGGCAACTCACATAGCAATTTGCCAAGAGGGGTGGAGAATCTGAAAATTTTAGAAAACTTAAAAAGATGTATTGCCTCTTTCAGTGCCCCTTCATAAACACTGTATGCCAAAAGAGACGATACGCGGGGTCTGTCAGCGTAACAATCGCCACATATTGTAACGTCCGGGTGAAGACCCGGCTTGGAACAGAGCTGGCATACGCCCCCTTTAAGCCTCTCTATAGTGTCCCAGCAATCTCTGCAAATCGGAGTAACGGATATGTCGTCCTTACCTGTTTCAGAACATATAGGACACCGACTGGGATAAAAAAGCCTCGCTGCAGCATTAGCTATTTTTAAACCCAGCCCCATGGTACTATCTTGTTGTCTAAAAATCTTTCAGATATATAATATTGTCTCTTGTTTTCCCTGTTGAGACGATAACTATAGGTACGCCAAGTCTTTCCTCGATCATTTTTAAATAGGCCCTTGCGTTTTTCGGAAGCTTATCGAAAGACCTTACCCCACTTGAACTTTGCGTCCAACCGTCAAACTGCTCATACACAGGCTCACATGCCTCCAGTACCGGCAGCTCTTTAGGAAAATCGCGTAATACCTTTCCGTTATATTTATAGCTGTCACAGACTTCTATCTTGTCAAAACCGTCCAGGATGTCAAGTTTTGTGATGATAAGACCGCTCAGGCCGTTTACCCTTACAGCGTGTCTGAGAACAACCAAATCAAGCCAGCCGCAACGGCGTGGCCGCCCAGTGGTTGCTCCGTATTCGTCGCCTTTTTCCCTTAACAATTCTCCAACGTTATTTTCCAATTCGGTTGGAAACGGGCCGCCTCCTACGCGGGTCGTATAAGCTTTAACAACGCCAAGCACCTCATCAATGCTTTTTGGCCCAACCCCAATTCCTGTCATTGCCCCTCCGGCACAGGCGTTGGATGATGTTACAAACGGATAGGTTCCGTGATCAATGTCAAGCATAGTGCCCTGAGCGCCTTCAAATAGTATCTGCTTGCCTGCTTTGATAGCGTTTTCAATTAATACGTCGGTATCGTCCACGTGTGGAGCCAGCGCTTGAGCGTAGCTCATGTACTTATCGTAAATTGCCACGGCATCCAAAGGCTCTTCATTATAGAGGTTTTTCAATAAAAAATTTATTTCAACAAGATTGTTCGTAATCTTTTCCTTAAGCACCTCCGGCCAGTACATATCTGAAATCCGGATGCCGGAGCGTGCAATCTTATCAGCATAGGCAGGCCCTATGCCGCGCCCTGTCGTGCCTATTTTCTTGTCGCCCTTTTTGGACTCTTTTATGCCATCCATTATGGCGTGGTAGGGCATTATCATGTGTGCGCTTTTGCTTACTTTCAGATTGTCACCCACCTCTACCTTACGTTTTTTGAGCTCCTCTATTTCCTCAATTAATGCTTCAGGAAAGATGACAAGTCCGTTTCCCATAACACAGAGTTTTTCCTTGTGAAGAATTCCTGAGGGGATTAGGTGAAGTATAAACTGCTCATTGCCAATTACAACCGTATGCCCTGCATTGTGTCCCCCCTGATAACGGGCAACTACATTGGCTTTTTCCGTAAGGCAGTCAACCACCTTACCCTTACCCTCGTCGCCCCACTGTGCCCCTACCACTATTATATTTGCCATTGTGCCTCCATCATGCTATTGAGTTACATATCTATGGTTATTTTCTTAACACTTAATATGTTTACAAGATTTCGTATCTTGCCCATCATTGTGCTGCTTATGTCCTCGTCCACACTTACCACAGACACTGCCTTACCACCTTTTGACTCTCTGCCAAAGGACATGCGGGCTATGTTTATCCCGCTTTCGCCAAGCAGCGTCCCAATGCTACCTATCACACCAGGTTTATCCACGTTATTTATAAACAACATATACCCCTCGGGGATTAACTCAAGAGAGTATTTGTTGATTCTTATTATTCTGGGATCCATCTTGCTAAACAGTGTGCCTGAAAACACATGGTCTGTGACATCACATTTTATTTTCAACGTCAGCATGGTGTTATAGGCCCCTGCATCGTCGCTCTTTGTTACCTTTACGTCTATTCCGCGCTCCTTTGCTATCAGCGGGGCATTTACAAAGTTTACTGTCTCCTCAAGTATAGGGCTAAGGTAACCCTTAAGTGCTGATATTACAACCGGAGCCTCCGGTATCTCCGATGCCTCTCCGGCAAACTCGATGTTTATCTCTTTCACATCATGCTCTATAAACTGAGAGGCAAAAGCACCCATCCTGCCGGCAAGGTCTATGTATGGTGTTAGAATGCCCACCTTGTCCAGAGGAATTGACGGGAAATTCACGGCATTTCTGATTGTGCCATTTACAAGATAATCAGCCACCTGTTCGGCTACCGCTAAAGCAACGTTTTCCTGAGCCTCCATAGTAGATGCACCAAGGTGAGGCGTGCACACTACCTCATCAAGTGCTATGAGAGATAGGTCAACTGGAGGTTCTTTTTCAAACACATCAAGAGCAGCGGCAGCCACCTTGCCGCTCTTTATGGCGTCGTACAGTGCTTTCTCATCTACAATGCCGCCTCTGGCACAGTTTATCAGCCTTACTCCGGTCTTCATCTTTGCTATGCTCTGAGCATTGATAACGTACTTAGTCTCTGGGGTCATAGGGGTGTGCACTGTTATAAAATCTGAGTCCTTAAAAAGCTCATCAAGAGACACTTTTTTAATACCCAGCTTCATGGCCGTATCTTCACTGAGAAACGGATCATAGCCCACCACGTTCATCTGAAGGCCAATCGCTCTCTTTGCTACCTGAGCACCAATGTTGCCGATACCAAGTATTCCAAGGGTTTTATTAAAGAGCTCAACTCCCATGAACTTTTTCTTTTCCCACTTGCCACTTTTCATTGATTGTGTGGCATGAGGGATTTTTCTGGCAATAGAGAAAAGCAGTGCAATGGTGTGTTCAGCCGTGGTTATGGTGTTTCCGCCAGGTGTGTTCATTACAACGATACCCTTTTTGGTTGCAGCGGCTTTATCTACATTGTCAAGCCCTGAGCCGGCACGCCCGATTACTTTAAGCTTTTCTGCTAATCCTATAACGTCAGCAGTCAGTTTGGTCGCACTCCTTATCACGATTCCGTCGTAATCGGCTATACAGCCCTTTAGTTCATCAGCACTCATCCCGGGCTTTACATCTACTTCAAGCCCTGCGCTTTTCAGTATCTCTAAACCTCTTTCCGATATGTTGTCACTTACCAAAACCCTCATCCGTTAAATCCTCCTATCGCTATTTCTCTAAATATAAAAAAATATTAAAAAAGAAGTTCCTCGCAAGCAGCCACACCTTTGCCAAGTTCAACTGGGGCGCCAAGTTTCCTCAGAGTCATCTCTATAGCAGAGACAGCCGTAATAATGTCAAACCTGTCGGCATACCCAAGGTGGGCTATTCTGAAGATTTTCCCCTTAGCGGCATCCTGTCCTCCGGCACAAGTAACTCCGTAGGTTTCTCTGAGAACCTTATATATTTTCTGACCGTCAACTCCATCGGGAGCTTCTATGGCAGTCACCGAGTTACTGGGGTTTTCTTTGGCATAGAGCCCAAGCCCTAAGGCGCGCGCTGCGGCTCGTGTTGCGTTAGCAAGCCGGGTGTGGCGATCAAAGACATTTTGAAGACCCTCTTTTTCAAGAATTTTAACACACTCGTTTAGCCCAATAATCAGGGTCACCGGGGATGTAAAATTGGTCTGGTTTTCGCCTTGTTTTTGTCTTTCCACCTTCAGGTTGAAGTAGTAATGGGGGAGTTTTGAAGTTTCAGCCATTGCCCAGGCTTTATCCGATACGCTTACAAAGGCAAGCCCTGGGGGTAGCATAAGACCCTTTTGAGATCCTCCAACCATTATATCGACCGGCCAGTCATCCGTCTTTAAATCATGAGCTACCAGCGAGCTTATTGCATCAACGATAAATATTGCATCATGGTTTTTTACTATTTTGCCGATAGCCTCTATATCGTGATTAACAGCGGTTGAGGTCTCGGTTGCCTGCACAAATACGCCCTTTATGCCTGCATCTTTTCTGAGTATCTCAGCCACTTCTTCAGGTTTGACGGAGTATCCCCAGTTAACTTTTAACTCTACAGGGTTAAGTCCGTAAGCCTTTACGATTTTCAACCATCTCTCACCGAATTTTCCGCCGTTTATTACCAGCACTTTGTCATCTTTGTTGAAGAAATTAGTAACTGAGGCAACCATTCCTCCGGTGCCGCTGCAGCTTAGGATTAAAACATCATTGTTAGTCTGATATAGCCACTTTAATCCCTTGCGAGCTGAGTCAAGGATGGGGATGAAATCCGGCGCTCTGTGATGAATCATGGGCATCGCCATGGCAAGCAGCGCCTCCGGTGGTACTGGTGTAGGACCTGGTGCTAACAAATACCTTTTTAACATTTAACTATCCTCCTCAATAATTTTTCTATTTTGCTTTTAAACACTCAAAAATCATCCCACGTATCAGCTTATCAGGGAAAAACAACCTGATTGTATAAATTTTATTTTCAATACGTATTTACAACAAGGCAACCTGACTATTATAATAAAAAGTGTGAAAAAAAAGTAGGTTTTCACAAAAATACTTACTATCTTATTACACTGAGTGTAATGGGGAACTAAATTAAGGGGGTATAAAGAAGTGGCAGTTTTTTTCAGGCTTTTTATTTTCGTAATTTTTGTAGTTGGCGGATACAACCTTATGAAACCCTATGGGTTTACCTATGAGGGCGTGTTTGTTGGCTTGGCATTGGGGATTATGGTGCTGGGCAGCGAGTATTTTCTTAAGAAGCTCAAGGTTGGAAAGATTGTTGGTGGGATAATAGGTCTTGTTCTTGGAATAACGCTTGGCAGACTGATTATTTTTCCTATCAGAAATCTTGTAGGTGCCTATCCAATAATATCGTACATGATAGAAGCATTTACAGGTTATACGGGTCTCTTAATCGGTCTTATGCGTGGTGAGAATCTTTCTGCAGCCAGTATTATACGGCTTTTCAGGGGACAAGGGCTGGATGAAAATCTTAAAATTCTTGATACCAGTTCGATTATTGACGGACGTATTGCCGATGTTTGTGACACAGGGTTTCTTGATGGGATTTTCATTGTCCCACAGTTTCTCCTTCAGGAGCTGCAGCACATTGCAGATTCCTCAGACTCAATGAAAAGAAGCCGCGGCAGACGTGGTCTTGATGTCCTTCACAGGATACAGAAACTCTCTACCATAACTGTGCGGCTCATCGAGGAGGATTTCCCTAAAATCAAAGAGGTTGATTCTAAACTTGTTGCGCTTGCTAAGATGATGAATGCTAAGATTATTACCACAGATTTTAACTTAAACAAGGTAGCTCAGTTACACGATGTTGCGGTTTTAAACATCAACGAGCTGGCAAATGCTCTTAAACCTGTTGTGCTGCCCGGTGAGACGATGAAAGTGTTTATCATTAAAGAGGGTAAGGAATCCAATCAGGGTGTGGCCTACACAGAGGACGGCACAATGGTTGTGGTTGAAAACGCAAGAAAGATGATAGGTAAAAACATAGAAGTAGCCGTAACAAGCGTTCTTCAGACAACGGCAGGCAGGATGATTTTTTCTAAACCGGCCAATGAATATTAAAGTGATTTTAAGGGGAAGGACGCTGTCCTTCCCCTTAAACCCTTTCCTGCAAGGGGACTTGTCCCCTTGACCCCACATTTTATGCCAACAGTTGCAGTGATTCCCGGAGCAGGTCAGGGGAGCAGATTTAACTCCGAAAAAAACAAGATATTCCATACTATTTGTGGAAAACCGGTGGTAGCATATGTTTTAGAGGTGTTCCAACATCTTGATATCATTGATGAAATCATCCCCGTGCTAAGAGACTGTGATCTCAAAGACGGGGAGTTGATAATTAAGAAATACGGCATAAGTAAAGTTAAGAGGATAGCTCCGGGCGGGCAAATTCGCCAGCAGTCGGTGCTTAATGCGATTAAGTTAATTGATGACAAAAGTGCATGTGTTGTAATTCATGATGGGGCAAGACCGTTTATAACCCCAAAGCTTGTGTTAGAATGTGTTGAATCCCTTAGTGAGTGTGATGGAACGGTGGCAGCCGTAAACATTAAAGACACGGTAAAGACAGTCAGGGATAATTTGTATGTTGAGAAAACACTAAAACGGCAGGAGCTTATGGCAGTTCAGACGCCTCAGGTATTTCGTTATGAGACAATCTATAACGCCTATGAGAGGGCCCTTGCAGATAACATTGAGTTTACCGATGACACATCTGCGGTGGAACACTACGGGGGTAAAATAAAAATTGTTCCGTCCTTTTATGGAAACATAAAGATTACCACAAAGGAGGATATGGACTACGCAGAGTTTATAGTGTCAAGGGGTGGTTTTACACGGTGATTCGGGTAGGAATTGGTTATGACAGCCACAGGTTTGAAAGGGGCAGGAAACTAATAATAGGCGGTGTAGAAATCCCATTTGAGTTTGGGCTGATGGGGCATTCGGATGCAGATGTCTTAACCCACAGCATAACTGACGCCATAATTGGTGCAGCAGGGCTTGGCGATATAGGTAAGCTGTTTCCCGACACCGATTCAAAGTGGAAAGATGCCGACAGTGTTGCCATGCTAAAGACAGTCATAGATATGGTTATAACCATTGGATTTATGGTCGAGTGGATAGACAGTGTTGTGATAACAGAAATACCAAAAATCTCGCCTCATATAGAGAACATGAAAACAGCGCTTTCAAAATCCGGAATATCCTACGAGTGTATTAATATAAAAGCAAAAACCAACGAAAAAATGGGCTTTATCGGTAGAGGTGAGGGTATAGCCGCTATGGCCACGTGCGTTATCTCAATGCAAAAAGAATGACTTCTGAGACAAAGTTGTGCATAGGTTGAAGTTTATTCCACAAAAAGAAGTTAACAAAACCTATCACACAGGTGTATAATTGAATAGCACAAATTAATCTTTAAGAAGGGAAAATCATTTATGACAGAATTAGAAAAAAGTGTGTTAAAACTGGGAATGCCTAAGGGCAGCCTTCAGGAGTCAACTTTTAAATTATTCAGAAAAGCGGGGTATCATGTTAATGTCTCTTCACGGTCATACTATCCATCCATAAACGACACAGGGATAGAGGCCATGTTGATAAGAGCACAGGAGATGGCACGATATGTGGAAAAGGGAATTCTGGACTGCGGACTGACTGGGTATGACTGGATACTTGAGCAAGGGGCGGATATTTACGAAGTTGCCGAGTTAAACTATGCCAAAGAAGGACTAAGGCCTGTTCGCTGGGTTGTTGCCGTGCCTAATGACTCAACAATTCATTCAATATCAGATTTAAACGGAAAACGGATAGCCACAGAGCTTGTAGGTTTTACCAAGAGATACCTTAAAGAGCAAGGAATTGAGGCCGAGGTTGATTTTTCATGGGGAGCAACTGAGGTTAAACCCCCGCAACTGGCCGATGCCATTGTGGAACTGACTGAGACCGGTTCCTCTCTGAGAGCAAATAATCTGAGAATCGTTGAAACTGTGCTTACCTCCACTACCCGCTTTATTGCTAACAAAAAAGCCTGGCAAGACCCATGGAAACGCCAAAAAATTGAAAACATGGTGATGCTCCTTACGGGCGCTCTTGCCGCTGAGGAGAAGGTTGGACTTAAGATGAATATCCAGGAGCAAAGTCTCAAGGAAATCACAGGTTTGCTTTTGGCAATGCACTCTCCTACGGTTTCACAGCTTACCGACCCTGGGTGGCTTGCTCTTGAGGTTATTGTAGAGGAAAGTATAGTCAGGGAGTTAATCCCAAAGTTAAAAAATTGCGGCGCCACAGGGATTGTGGAATACCCGCTTAATAAGGTGATTCCTTAAACTGCGAACGAACCAGAGTCCCCTTCCTTGACAAAGGGGACATGCTTTTATCGCAATATAAGAATCGCCAAAAAGTCAAACATTAGACAAAAGAATACTTTTTGTCTAATGTTAATTACAGTTCTTTAGATAGCAGAACATCGCTTACGTCCTCATCTTCTATCGAAACATCATTTAGCAGTTTAAGTTTGTATTGGACTAATTCATAACTATAGCGTTCTCTTATCAAACTTAGTTATCCCAATCTCTGTCTAAGTAATGACTTCATAAATGTGCTACTTAATATAAGAAGAAATACTAATCTCTATGTATTTACTTTCTCTGTCAACCCTTCTTACAATACCTCTTACAGAATCTCCGGTAGAAAAAATCTCTGTCATTTTTTTCTCTTTATTGAAATTGTAATCAGCTAAATCCTTACTATAAATCACACCGTCTGGGCTCATACAAAGCATAAAAATTAATTGACGGTTCGCCCCACTTTATGTTATGTCTTCTGATAAATTCAGGTTCTCCATCAACCGTGACGGCTTTCATCTCAGAGGGCAACAAGCCAGTTATTTTAGCTTCCTTTATCGTGTAACTCATAAAACAGCCTCGTTAAAAATAGTAACCCTGACAATACACAGCACATCATTCAATTTGTATAGAATTTAAACCTACGGAGCAAGTAGTCAATAATTAGATAGTTTTTAATGTCAAGATTTTTTTTAAACTTTGGTATTTCTTTGCCATGTTGACAAAATTGAATTTATTGATTGCAAATTTGTGTTGTTATTTACTAATATACAAATGTGACAGAGAAAGTTTTAAATGTATCTTCGGACGAAAACCCTCAAGGTAAGTCCTCGGCGGCATCTTTGGAGGAGAAAATCGCTCTTAAAGAGCATGAGCTCCTCAGAATTCTAATGGATAACGTTCCCGATTCCATATATTTTAAAGACCATGAGGGCAGGTTTGTCATGGTAAACAAAGCTAAGGCGTACAATTCCTCAACTACTCCTGAAGCAATGATTGGAAAGACGGACTTTGACTACCTAAGCCCGGCTCAGGCATCACGCGTGAGACAACTTGAAGAGGAGATAATAAAAACCGGCAAGCCGATGGTTGGTAACATTGAAACGCTGACGCGTAAAAGCGGCAACACTGTCCACGTTCTGGCCAACAAGGTTCCGTGGTATGATAGCGAGGGCAACATAATTGGTACAATAGGTATATCAAGAGATATAACGGAGTTTAAAGATGCGAGGGAGTCTCTTGAGCAGGCAAAAAATGACCTTGAAAAACGTATTGATGAACGCACCCATCAACTTAAAGAACTAAACGAAACACTTCTTGCTGAGATAAATGAACGAAAACGCATGGAAGAGGAAATCCGGAAAAACTATTACACGCAAAGAGCCATCAACAACGTTTTAAAAATAGCGCTTGAACCCGTCTCTTTAATTGAGCAGCTTGATAAAACGCTTGACTTAGTTCTTTCCATTCCGTGGCTTTCCTTGCTGTCAAAGGGTTCTATATTTTCCTACGATGATGCCACATCAACTTTAAATATGATAAGTGTCAGGGGACTGTCTGACTTCTTACGTAAAACCTGTAAAATCGTGCCTGTGGGAATGTGTCTGTGCGGCAGGTGTGCTCTTACGAGAGAAACAATTTTCGTTAACCACTTAGACGAAAGACACGACATAGGGTACGATGGAATGACAAATCATGGCCACTACTGTGTTCCTATTCAGAAAGGCTCACAACTGCTTGGCGTGATTAATCTGTACGTAAATGCAGGGCACACGACAACCCACATGGAGGTAGCGTTTCTTCTTGCAGTAGCAGACTCAATAGCCGGCATGATGGAAAGAGATAAAAATGAAATTGAAAAGCATAAGCTGCAAAAACAGCTGATTCACTCTGAAAAACTTTCCGCTCTTGGAAGACTTTCGGCCAGTGTTGCCCATGAAATCAGGAATCCGCTTACCGCTATCGGAGGATTTGCCAGAAGGCTTCATAAAATGGTGTTAGACGGTACAAAAGAAAAAGAGTATGCCGATGTAATCAGTGCTGAGTCCACACGTCTTGAGATTATCCTGAAAAACATTCTTTCTTATTCCAGGGCTGAAAGCCACAACATGAGCTCTCAGAATTTAAACGAAATAATTGCCGAAACAATCAGAAATTACAGTGAAACAATGCTGGAAAAATGTGTTAAGGTTTTTTTTACAGCTGGTAATTTGCCTCTTATCAAGGTGGATAGAACTCAGATCCGACAGGTTTTTGATAACCTTGTCACAAATGCAATTGATGCCATGCCCAGTGAGGGCGGCTCTGTCAGAATAATAACTAAAGCAACGGTCAAAGACAATGTTAAATGTGCCATGATTCAGATTGAAGACTCAGGTACTGGCATTCCGCCTGATAAAATCAGCATGATATTTGAGCCGTTTTTTTCTACAAAGGAAATGGGACGGGGCACAGGGCTTGGACTTCCCATCACAAGGCGGATTGTCACCGAACACGGCGGGATGATAAACGTGGAGAGCTATCCCGGTGCTGGTTCAGTTTTTACAGTTTATTTGCCTTTTAAAGAGTAATTTGAAGAGAATTCACTTTGAGCATTCTTTCGGAAATCATTGCTAAGAAAAAGGAACGCCTCATTGCTAAGAAAAAATCTGCTGCCTTAAAGGACTTGATTGAAAAGTCAGATGACATGCCGCCAGTACGGAATTTTTATAGCGCCATAAAAAGAAAAAAACCAGCGGAGCAAATAAAGGTAATTGCAGAGATAAAGCGTGCCTCACCCTCTGAAGGGCTGATACGCAGTGAGTTTGATGTCAGAGAAATAGCCGCTATATACGGCAAAGGGGGGGCATCTGCAATATCGGTTCTTACTGAGGAGGACTATTTCAGGGGCGATTTGAAGTATATCAATGAAGTGAAGGACAAGACAGACGTACCGGTGTTAAGAAAGGATTTTATCTTTGACACCTACCAGATGTATGAATCACGAGTGGGCAGCGCTGACGCTGTTTTATTAATAGCCGCCGCTTTAAGCAAAAATCAGGCAGAGGAGCTGATGGCACTTGCCACAGAGCTAACACTTCACGTGCTCTTTGAAGTGCATAACCTTAAGGAGCTTGATGTGGCGATGTATCTAAATGCTTCAATAATCGGAATTAATAACAGAAACCTGACTACTATGAAAGTTGACCTAAGGACATCACTGGATATGATAAAAGACATATCCTCTGAGGACAAAGTCGTGGTAAGTGAAAGCGGCATTAAAACCTCTGAGGATGTTCTGGCACTGGATGAGGCAGGAGCAGATGCCATACTGGTAGGCACATCTTTAATGAAAGCCGCCAATATTGCACAGAAATTAGGCGAGCTGCTTAACTATAGAAATTCGGTGCAAGAATAATTTAAATGCTGGATTTTTCTTTACAAACTTATTGCATCATCTAAGTATGTATTTTTAAATCTTTCATTTGCTAAAATACTGTGCATTTATATAAAATACTGTCAAAAAGGGAGGAGATACAGTGTCAACCCTGATAATAAAAAATATAGGCAACGAGGGTCCGGGTACTATTGAGGATTACCTCAAAGACAACTCTAAAGCCTATACAATTGTTTATATGAAGCAGGAAAGACCTCCAAAAGGAGATGAGTTTGATTCCCTTGTAGTCCTTGGCGGTCCGATGAGCGTTAACGAGACGGATAAGTACCCGTTCCTTATTGAGGAGGAGGAACTGTTAAAGGATTTCATCGCAAAAGGAAAGCGGGTTTTAGGGATTTGTCTGGGCTCTCAGATGATAGCCAAGGTGCTTGGTGAAAGGGTTTATAAGGGCATTGCTCCGGAGATAGGCTGGTATGATATTGATGTCACAGAGGCTGCAAAGGATGACGAGGCTTTCTCAAAGCTGATAGTGCCAGGCACATCAGCCCTTAAAGTGTTCCACTGGCATGGTGAGACCTTTGATATTCCCACAAGCGGTAAGAGGCTTGCCTCCTCTAAACTCTATCCAAATCAGGCGTTTAAGTATAAAGACAATGTGTATGCTTTTCAGTTTCACATGGAGGTCAACAAACAGATGGTTATGGAGTGGATGAGCACAGAGAGTGTGGATTTAGAAGGGTTAAAAAAACAAACTGATGAGATATATGATTCATACTTAAAGCGGGCTATGGCTTTCTATAACGAATTTTTTGGAAAATAGCACAAATAACCTGATGAGGAGGGTTTTGCTTGAAAAAAATAGACGCAATCATTAAACCGTTTAAGCTTGACGATGTTAAAGATGCCCTGCATTTGCTGGGCGTTCAGGGAATGACCGTGACTGAGGTTAAGGGGTTTGGGAGACAAAAGGGACATACGGAGGTTTACAGAGGGACAGAGTATGTTATAGATTTCATACCAAAGGTGAAAATAGAGGTGGTCGTAACTGATGATTTGGTTGAAAAGGTGTTAGAGTCTATAGAGAAGGCAGCCAAAACCGGTAAAATCGGGGATGGCAAAATTTTTATTTACAGTGTTGATGACGCTGTAAGAATCAGAACAGGAGAGCGTGGAGACGTTGCTCTCTAAGAGAAAAAAACTTATAACAAACCGGAGGTTTCTAACAACATGACACCAAAAGAGGTACTGGAGTTAACTAAGAAAAATAATGTAGCAATGGTAAACTTACTGTTTGTGGATTTTCCAGGCGTGTGGCAGAACCTGTCTGTGCCGATAGGACAGCTTGGGGAGTCGTCATTTGAGGAGGGGTTTGGTTTTGACGGCTCATCGATAAGAGGCTGGCAGGCCATAAATGCCTCCGACATGCTGCTTATGCCTGATGCTTCATCGGCATTTATTGATCCATTCCGGACACACACCACATTGAATCTGATTTGCAACATCCTCGATCCGATAACTAAAGAGTCCTATAGCAGAGATCCGCGCTACATAGCAATGAAGGCAGTAAATTACCTGAGGTCAACAGGGATAGCTGACACGGCATACTTTGGGCCTGAGGCTGAATTTTTCATCTTTGATGACGTACGTTTTGACCAGAAAACCAACGAGGGCTACTACTATATAGATTCCATCGAGGGAATATGGAACTCAGGGCGTGACGAAAAACCAAACCTTGCCTATAAGCCGCGCCACAAAGAGGGCTACTTTCCAGTGTCCCCAACCGATGTGTTTGAAGACCTGCGGTCGGAGATGGTCATGGTGCTGCAGAAATGTGGCATAGAGATAGAGGCACAGCACCATGAGGTGGCAACGGCAGGGCAGGCGGAAATAGACATGAAATTTGCCCCACTGGTAACAATGGCTGACTATGTGATGATGTTTAAGTATGTGATTAAAAACGTAGCTTACAAAAACAACAAGACAGTGACCTTTATGCCTAAACCGCTTTTTGGCGACAACGGCTCAGGTATGCACACCCATCAGAGTCTGTGGAAAGGTGGCAAGGCGCTGTTTGCAGGAGATGGCTACGCAGGGCTCAGTGAGATGGCTTTACACTATATAGGCGGAATTCTTAAACACTCAAAGGCACTAGCCGCTATAACCAACCCTACAACAAACTCCTATAAGAGACTGGTGCCTGGATTTGAAGCACCGGTAAATTTGGCATATTCGGCAAGAAACCGTTCAGCCTCAATCCGAATCCCTATGTACTCTCAGAGCCCTAAGGCAAAAAGGTGTGAGGTGAGATACCCAGATCCGTCCTGTAATCCGTACCTTGCATTTTCAGCAATGCTGATGGCAGGGTTGGATGGAATCCAGAACAGAATAGATCCGGGTGCGGCGCTTGATAAGGACTTGTATGATCTTGAGCCGGAGGAGTTGGCCTCAGTGCCCCAGATGCCTGGGAGTCTTGATGAGGCTTTGAATAATCTTGAAGCCAGCCACGACTTTCTGTTAAAAGGTGATGTATTTACCGAGGATTCCCTTAAGACGTGGATATCGTATAAGAGAGCCAACGAGGTGGATGCCATGAGACTGAGACC